>JAKUNY010000008.1 GCA_022451765.1 Candidatus Poseidoniaceae archaeon | reverse complement strand
GATGTCCAAAGAAATCGTCCTGCTTGATTGGAGTCGAGTACTTCCAAGTAGGCTCCTCGTATATCCTCAACAAGCGATTGAGGTATCTCAGTAACTTGCCCGAGATTGGTATCGAAACCAGATATGAACACGTCTGTGTCGCCCCAAGCTGCATCGACCTCTTCGCGGACCGTTTGATCCAGAGAATCACCAACAATAAGCGAAGATGCTACAATCGCCGATCCGATCATCAAACCGGCCATGAGCAACGCAGCTTGACGCTTTTTTCGGTTGAGTTGCTGCCATGCCAGTCGAAATGCGAGTAGGCGTCTCGAGGATACAAGGGCCTGAATACCGAACAAACTCAAAAACCCAAACATGAGCCCACCCACAAACGAAAGCATGCTTGAATATTCGAACCATACCAGTATGAAGTACGTAAGAAGGCCATCAGCTATCGGCGTTAGAACAATGAGGAGACGTGCGTTTGATGAACACTCTCTTCGCAAACCGTAAACTGCTACGAGCGCTCCAAAGAAAAGCAGGAACGCCAAGAGCAGAGCAAGGAACAAGTCTACTCCTCCTCTGTGAATTCCTCAATAAACCGACCATCTGACATCTGTCGGATTGCATCGCATTGTTTTGCAATCGACTCATCGTGAGTCACAATCAGAAATGTTGTATTCCCGACGTTGCACAACGTTCGTAGTAAACGTATGATTGAACCCGACGTGTCAGCGTCAAGATTGCCTGTAGGTTCATCGCAGAGAACAATCGTAGGGCGATGAACCACTGCTCGAGCGATGGCTACGCGATGTTCTTGTCCACCGGATAACTCGGCGGGGCGATGTTCCAATCGATCACCAAGCCCAACTGCATTCAGAGCTTTGGCTGCCTCTTGGCGGGCCTCACTGGCTGGCATACCTTGAATCAACAACGGCAATTCGACGTTCTCTAACGCAGTCATCACTGGAAGGAGATTGAATTCCTGGAAAATGAAACCCATGTGCTTCCCTCGGACACGCGTTCGTTCATCGTCGGTTGAACCATACAGGTTCTCGTCGTTGATTCGGACCATGCCTGAATTCGGTTCATCAATACCAGATAAGACGTTGAGCAACGTGGTTTTCCCACACCCTGATGGACCCATGATGGCAACCATCGAACCCTGCTCGATTGAGAGTGAAACATCCTGTACTGCATGGATAACCGACTCGCCTGACTCGTACAATTTCCACAGCCCTTCAGCTTGCAGTGCGAACGCCATAAGGAACCATACGGCTGCGTATTGATAAACTACCGCATCGACCTATGTCCATGTCCGAAGGATACGTGCGTGTCATCGCATTCGGACCAATCGCAGATGCCATTGGTTCACGAACTTCAAAGGTTGAATGGCGAGAGAACCTCAGCATTGAAGAAATTGTCGTCGAACTGGAGATGGGCCATTGGCTTGGTCAGGGCTTAGCCGTTGCATTGAATGGGGAAAGATGTCCTTTGGATGTCCACTGCCAACGTGGCGATGAGGTTGCGCTTCTCCCTCCAGTTTCCGGTGGTTGAATCGGTTCAATCCTTGTCGAGCGATGGCAAGCCTTGAAAGCCTCAACGGTTAGGGACATATGGGGAACTGCATGGCCTTTAGTCCTGGACCGCTCGAAATCATCATCCTTCTAGGAATCTTCTTTATTCTCTTTGGAGCTGAACGACTTCCAAAGATGGCGAACGCTCTAGGCCGTTCCAAAGGCGAGTTCCAGAAAGGCCTCTCAGAGGCAACGACAGCAGCAACGATTGCCGATTTGGAAGCCGGCGGTAAGACATCCGACCAAGTCTTGATGGATCGAGCGAAAGCAGTCGGTATAGACCCAAGCGGAATGGCGGTTGACGAACTCGAAAAGAAAGTCGCTGCCTTGGAATCACTTGCAGATGAAGAGTAACTCAGGCTCGCTTAAGTTTCATCGGTGAACCGCACCGATCGCATACTTTTACATCGTCTTTTTTTGAACGGTGTGCATCGTTGGATACCTCTTCTGTCTGACGGCATCCTATGCATCGAAGGATCCATTTCCATTGTTTCTTCCCTCCCGTTGTAAGAACACCCTCAACGTGAATTCCTGCTTCTCTCGCTACATTCTTCATACGGTAATCATCGGTAACCAACTTACTTTGGCTCGCTAAGGCCAGGGCAAGCAGGTCAATGTCCACATCGGAAAGCCTTGGAAGATCTCCGGTTTTCGATGCTATATCGTGAACCTTCTCACGTTGATCCAGGCTTGCAGTACGCCAATCCATTTCCAACGTCTCGATGAGCAACCATCGTTGTTCGTCAACACTCGCCAACTCAGTCTGTTGAAGTGTTGATACGATTTGACCGCGACAGCGCTCAATTGGCCAGTTCAGCAGAGCAGAAGTATCGAGTACGGCCACAACCAAACGGTGACGAATGCTGGTAAAGAAGACGTCGATTACCCATAGGCTCAAGAAGACGAATCAGCACCTTCATCCATGATTGGAGAAGACCTCATTCTCGATTTCTTCAATCTATTCGGACCGTTTGCGCTCGCATTATTGTCCTTCACGGAAGCGATTATCCAGCCAATACCGCCCGATTTGATGTTTTTACCGATGGCGTACGATGAACGAAACAGTGTGGCAATGTTGCTATGGTTGTGGTTTATTGTCACATTTGCTTCTGTTCTTGGAGCTGTTGTCGGGCATGCTCTCGGAAAGCGATATGGGACAAAACTTCTCGACCGATTTGGGAAACCGCACCACAGGGAACGTCTGGAGTACCTTTTCCATCGTTATGGGACATGGGGGATGTTCATTGCTGCAGTTTCACCTTTGCCATACAAGGTATTTGGATGGATTGCAGGTGCGAGTGATATGAAGTTGCGACCGTTCATATTGGCTGGGATTTTTGGAAGAGGACTTCGATTTGGATTGGAAGCGCTGATGATTTACCTCTATGGCGAGGCTGCGATGGATGCTGTATCATGGTTGCTCGATCATGAAATTGTCATGGCTGTGGTTCTGCTTGCCATTCTCGGGCTTGCCGTTTGGTGGTTTAACGCAAAGAAGTCAACATCTCAAGTTACACTTAGCGAGTGATTTGGGAAACTCCTCATAGAAACTATGAGTGTTTATTGATGCAGATAAACGCTCTGTTGCGCTACGTTTGAAAAAAGTGCTCGTGCCGGGATTCGAACCCGGGTCAGCGGGATGAAAACCCGCGATGATGGACCTGGCTACACCACACGAGCCAATGACCAGCCGTGTCGCCTCTTATTCATAACCGTTGGCCATCCGATGGGTTAAGCTGGTCTTTCACATGATTCTGTTCATCACCCGATGACTCGTTGAATAAGGTCGTCCATGGTTGTTTGAGAGAATGGTTTGGACTTGTTTACGTTCATTGTACGACCGATAACGTTGCTTCCAAGGTGAGCGAATTGGTGGCGCATGGCCATAAGGCAATGCGTTCCTCCACCCCCACTGTGCGTGGCAAGCAGAACTGTTCGGTTGTTAAACAGAAGTCTGAAATCATCGCTCTGAACCGATAACCAAGCAATGGTGTTGTTCAATGCAGGAGGCATGACGCCGTTGTATTCTGGGGCGCAAACCACGAGTGCATCGGAGTTGAGGATTAATTCAGAGAGGGACGATGTATCTGGCTCTCGCTTGGAATCTCCGTCAAGTTTAGGAGTGTAGACCGGCCATTCAAGGGTCGTTAAATCAACGACCTCTGCACCCATGCCCTTTTCAACAAATGATTCAGAAAACCGATGTGCAAGATCGAGGTTTTTCCCGGAGGATGCTGCGAGAACCAACACATAGGAATCCATGAGCATCGGTTAAATCAAACATATTTCAATCGTTGGTTTACATTCGACGACCATGTATTGAAATAGGTCGTTGCCAAAGAATCGATATGTTCACTGAAATGCTCGAACAACACAAGGGAAATTTTCTTGTTTTTACTGGTCGTTTCTGCGGCTATTGCACGGCTGCTATGCGATTATTGACGCGAAAAAATCTCCCATTTGTGGAAATCTCGTTTGAGAAGCACCCTCCCGAACTGAGAGATGAAGTGGTTCAGGCGACGATGCATCGCACCGTTCCTGTGATTTTCGATGTACGTGGTGAAGATCGAATCTTCATCGGCGGATTTGATGAACTGAGTAAATATCCACTCAATGAATGAGGTCGTTGAGCCAATCTTTGAGCACATCATGATGCTCTGTCGGAATCATGTGTCCCTTTTCATGCTCAACCAACTCAACGCTCCAACCAGCAGCCTCAAACAAGTGAGCAACAGCCCATCCGTCTTCGATTGGAACACGCACATCTCGAACACCATGCATCCAAAACATTCGCTTTTCATCAAGCTCTTCGAGCCGAAGGCGGAGTTCCATTGGGCGAACCAGTCGGGTTCCTAACGCCACAATTCCTGCAATTCGATGTGCGAGAGGAAGTTGCAACATTTCTTGCGCCATTGCTCCGCCTTGAGAAAAACCGCCGACGATGAGAGGCCCCATCGGTGCTTCTTCTGCAATGAGTTTTTCCAGTTGTGACAGGGATGAATCGACATCCATGAGTTCTTTTCGAGAAAGTTGCAGCCTCCGTGTGACATCAGGGTTCTCATCCTCGTATCGCCACCATGTCTTTCCACGACGGGGGTGGTTAAACCGGGCATCTGGAACCAACAGAGTCCAGCCATCGGGTAAGATTTTCTCGGCAAATGGACGCATCATTTCAGCCGTTCCAGTCATACCATGCATCATGATAAGAGTCGGCATCTCAATCACCTCAAAGTGTCCATTGGAACACAAGTGCTCCAGCGACCTTGAGGTGTATGTAGGATGAAGGGCCTCGTACTGTTATAGTCAAAGAATAATCGCCTGAATTTGAAGGAATCGTTCCTATTGCACCCTTCTCTGTGGCCCCTGAGCCCCATGCGCGAGTGAGGGGAGAAGCACCAGCATGATCCTTCATCGTCAGGGAACCTGAGCCACCACCTGAGGCGATTTCAACATCAAGGTACCAAACCAATGTGTCCCAGTCTCCTTCGGAAGGATGACCTGAATCAAGGAACGAATCATAGATTTCTTGATCGTTTTCTTCGTACATGCGATCGATGAGGTCTCTTGCTCGATAAAAGAAGACGTCGCCATCGTAGGCAGGACGGGCAATGTTTAGATCCATCCGAAGTTGAATCGTGCCCTCGCTGTCTCGCCAAACAAGACGTTCGAGAAATCCGTTGCTGCCGCTAAATGTGTAGGACAATTCGTGTCCCTCTGTCGAGTCAGCTTCAACTCGAGCGTTTCCATTGTTCAGCGAAGTTGTCGATGCTTCCCACTCCTGACCAAGTAATGTAAATGACCAGGAATCACCAACTTTCCATGGGAAGGAGAAAACTTCCTGTGGCTCACCGTTTTCATAAACTGCAAGGGCATCGATGGTCATTCGTCCAAGAAACGGATTGTGATTGATAACCGCATGCCGCTGAGCTTCACGCTCCGATGAGATTCCGAGAACGTACTCGCCGGAAGCATTGTCAATTTCAGCGACAACGAGCCGAGCGCTGTCTTCTCCAAACTGAGGTGTGATGAAGGTATAGAGCCAGTTTTGTCCAACTGTCCACTCAGGAAGGAGCTTCTCGTCTTCCGTCATACCGTTGCTTAAATCCGATGAGGCATCGTTGGTCGTGCAGCCTGCAAGGCTCATGCAAAGCAACAATGCAACCAAAAAGAGGCTTCGATGCATCGCATGCATGATTTGGCCTGTCGACCCCTGTTCAAGAGGCTAACGCTTGAACGCCCAAATCAGAACAGTGAATCAAGCAGTCCACCAGCAGTGAGTTCTCCGGTTCCAGCAAGCACAACAGCAACGATGGACATCAACTTGATCAGAATGTTGAGCGATGGACCTGAGGTGTCCTTGAATGGGTCACCAATGGTGTCACCGATAACGGCCGCATCGTGAGCATCATCGCCCTTCTTTGCGCCTGGAATATGATTTTGTTCAATCGCTTTCTTTGCGTTGTCCCAAGCTCCACCAGCGTTGGCCATGAAGAGCGCCATTAGAACCCCCGTAACGAGAGCACCTGCGAGCATTCCGCCGAGCGCAGCGGTGCCGAGCCCGAATCCGATGATAACCGGGGCGATGACCGCAACAACACCTGGCCCAACCATCTCACGGAGAGCAGCCTTGGTTGAGATATCAACACAGGTTTGAGAGTCTGGCTTCACGCCTTCTTTTCCTTCGAGAAGTCCTGGGATTTCCTTGAACTGTCGACGGATCTCAACGACCATGTCCCCTGCAGCTTTTCCAACCGACGTCATGGTCATTGCAGCGACCACGAACGGTAGTCCGCCACCGATGAGAAGACCAATGACGACCATTGGGTCGGTCAAGTCGAGATTGACTCCACCGACTGAAGTGGTGTACGCAGCGAAGAGTGCAAGTGCTGTTAAGGCGGCAGATCCGATTGCGAATCCTTTGCCTACTGCAGCAGTTGTGTTTCCAATCGAGTCGAGTTCGTCCGTAATGGCACGGACATCATCTCCAAGTCCGCTCATCTCTGCGATACCACCTGCATTGTCGGCTACTGGTCCATAGGCGTCGACAGTCATCGTAACACCGACAGTAGCGAGCATACCCATAGCAGCCATAGCGATGCAGTAGAGACCATATGTTTCTCCACCAAATTCATTGGCTCCAAGGATACCAAGTGCGATAAGAACGACTGGAACAAACGTGGACATCATTCCGACGGAGAGACCAGCAATTGCGTTGGTTGCTGGTCCAGTCTTGGACATTTCACCAATGTGAGGGATGGCCTTTGTTTTGATTCCGAATACGGGCTCAATACCTGTGTAGTATTCTGTGACAAGACCAATCAGGATTCCGACAACGCTGCCCAGTACGACAGAGTGCATGACTCCATACGTCACCTCAATGAGGCCCTGTTGGATGGCAAGATAACCACCTGCCCAGAAGAGAACTGCAGCGATGAAGGTCGTGTTTCGAAGAGCCGCAGCAGGATCATTTCCGTTCTTGAGGAATGACATTGAGAAAACACCGATAATAGAAGCAGCGTATCCAATGAACCCTAGAAGAATAGGAAGGAGGACATAATCAGCAGCAGTTTCTGTAGAGAAGTCATTTGCGATAATCATGGCTGCGATGATTGAACCGACGAACGACTCAAAGATGTCAGCACCCATCCCAGCGACGTCCCCTACGTTGTCTCCAACGTTGTCTGCGATAACACCAGGGTTTCGTGGATCGTCTTCAGGGATGCCGGCTTCGACTTTACCGACGAGGTCAGCTCCAACGTCCGCAGCCTTGGTGTAGCTTCCTCCACCCACACGAGCAAAGAGTGCGATGGATGAAGCACCCATACCGAATCCTGCGGCTGCACTTACGGGGTTCATTGCTGTACCGTCGCTCACAGTCTCTCCAGCACTTAGCCAAAATGCAATGAGCGAGATACCGAGAAGACCGAGCCCGCCTACGGACAATCCCATAACAGCACCGCCGTTGTAGGAGACTGCAAGGGCTCCAGCTTGGCCATCGTTCTTGGCGGCCATTGCGGTTCGGCCGTTTGCCGAAGTAGCGGAGCGCATGCCAGAGAATCCCGCAAGAACTGAGGCGATTGCACCAGCAAAGAAGGCGATTGCAGTCTCAATATCATTCAGGTATGCTAGAATTGCTCCAACCACGACGACGAAGATTGAGAGGATACGATATTCTGCGAACAGGAAGGCCATAGCACCCTTCTGAATTTCGTCTGTGATATCTGCGACAACTTCGTTGTCAATCTTTACTTTCGTTACTTGGTTGTAGAGATAGAAGGCAATCAAGAGTCCTACAACGCCTGCGCCTGCTGCAATCAACGGTATATTTTCCATCATTGTGTACACCTGTGCTTCGCCCGACCTGAGAACCCCTCATAAGAGATTCCCTGCGACGACAGGCTTGAACCGCTAGTTTTTGCCCTGTATTCCTTACGCCGAGGCCCCCCACAACCAATCGTTGAAAGAGGTGGACGATTTGGGTGATACATGGGCATTAGTGCGGAAGAGATTCTTGCGAAGATTGGCCCTGTACAGGAAGTACTGGATGCGCACGATGGCGTGGTTACTGTACTCGATACGAGCGAGGGTAACATCATGCTCTCCTTAGACGGGGGTTGTACGGGCTGCTCCTCGACGCCGATGACCGCCATGCAAATCTACTACTCACTCAAGAAACTTGATGATGTCAACGATGTGATCTTCGTCAACGGTGAATTACCGGAGTACATGCGTACCTTCATCAATCAAAAAATGGAAAAAGAAGCCGCTGAGTCATCCGAAGAAGAACCCGGTGAGATTCTCTGATCATTCTTCCTCAACGCTTCGGCCTATGCTGTGTGGGTTGGCTCCAAACGAAACATTCTGACCCTTTATGTTCATACGAGCTGCTACCGCCAAGCCGATGCACCCAATCGAAAGCGGACGTGGAAGATAGTTTGATCCCCAGAAAGAACCCCCTGCTAGTGAAAGCCACCACAACGAAGCTGCGGCGAGGAGAAGCGTTGTGAAGATGATGTTCTGGACGAGTAATTCTGCTCTTTCAGAGCGTGAGAAGGTTGCAACAAACATGAACAAGACAGCAGAAATACCGCAGAACGCTTGGACGAGGATGGATATGAATTCAACCTCGACCATGATTTGCCCAAACACAAGGGGTGTTTGAAACAACCACTTGCCATCCTTTTTGAGTCGTGGACATTAGAATACGCCATGGCAGGCAGTGCGTTCAAGCTCCCGAGGGCGCGTCCAAGCGGAGCACCTTACTTTTCCCGCAATCAAGTTGCAGCAGTTTTGCATCAAGTTGCTGTTCTACTCGAACTGCAGGGAGCCAATGTCTTTCGTGTTCGGTCCTACCAAAACGGAAGTCGCTTGATTGGTACGTTGACGGAGGACTTGCACGAACTGGTCGTCACGGGTCGTTTGTTTGAGATGAAGGGTATCGGGAAAGGCCTCGGTTCAGCACTCTCGCAAGCGGTTCTTGAGGGGAAGTGGCCAGAGGATTGGGTGCGCTTGCATGAGGAAACACCTCAAGGAATGATCGAGATGCTTGGTATACCAGGCCTTGGACCTAAACGCATCAAATTGATGCATGAGGAACTTGGCGTGGATTCCGTTGCAAGCCTCAAGGAGGCTGCTCAGCAAGGCCGAATTGCTCCAATGAAAGGTTTCGGAAAAAAGTCTGAGCAACGCATGCTCGATGGAATTGAACTGCTGTCAAGGTTTCGCGCACGGCGCCGTTTGGATATTGGACTGAAGTATGGAACAGCTTTTGAGCAGCGCATTAAGGCAATTCAAGGTGTTCAACGGGTCCAACTTGCGGGAAGCGCTCGACGTCGCAAGGAGACAATAGGTGACTTGGATATCGTTGTTGGCGTCGACCCTGAGCATCATGATGATGTCGCATCCGCTATTCTCGCTTTGCAAGGAATCGCTGATGTAAAAGGAGCCGGAGATTCAAAAATCAGTCTCATTCTCGAAGCAAGTATCTTCGAAGATGGTTTTTCGGTTGGACACATCGATGCGAATGTGCTTGATGCGATTGGTGGAGACGATTACGAACAATTGGAGAGCGCCGGCACAATCGACGCACAGGTTCGTTTGGTACCTCCGGAAATGTTTGCCTTTACCTTGGCTTACTTCACTGGAAGCAAAGAACACAACATAGCGATGCGCCAGCGTGCCATTGATCGAGGACTTCGATTGAACGAGTTCGGATTAATTCCTGAAGAGAAAGCAGGATCGTTGAAAGGAATTGAAGCAGCACAGTACTCGTTGTCGGCAATGACAGAGCAGGAAATATATTCTCACCTCGACCTGCAGTGGGTTCCTCCTGAATTGCGGGAGGACACGGGTGAAATTCAGTCAGGAAGCGAGCACAATCTTCCGCAACTCTTGGACCTCGATGCAATTCAAGGTGCACTCCACAACCACACAGTTGTATCGGATGGTGAAGCAACTCTGGAACAGATGGCTGATGCTGCACAGGCAATGGGTTGGTCCTGGCTCGGTATTGCGGACCATTCACCGACCTTGAAGATTGCAAATGGAGCACCGGCTGACCGTTTGCTTGAGCAAGGTCAAAAAATCCGAGATTACAACCAAAACTGGCAGGATGAGGGGGTAAATTTCAGAGTGATTCACGGTGTAGAGTCCGATATCCTTGCAGGAGGAAAACTGGACCATCCTGATGAAGTCCTCAACCAATTGGATTACGTTGTCGCTTCGGTTCATGCTATGACGAAGTGGCGTGGTCGAGACGAAAGCGAAAATACCGAAGAATTGTTGAAAGTACTGGATCATCCGGCGACCAAGGTTCTTGGACACCCAACAGGTCGCATTCTCCAAGGACGTGAAGGCTATGAAGTCGATGTGCATCGATTGGTCGATGCCATGGCGGAACACATTCAAGATGGTCGGTTCAAATCCATTGAACTGAATGCAAGCCCATACCGCTTGGACATTGAGTATCGTTTGTGCAAGTATGCAAAACTGATGGGTGTTCCGGTAGCGATTAGCCCGGATGCACATTCGACACGGGGATTGGCTGACATCCAGTACGGTGTCATGACTGCACGGAAAGGATGGCTGGAACCAAACGACATCATCAATTCCATGAGTTCTGATGCTTTAGCACAACAATTGTCGCTTCAATGAAGCAACAGTTCTTCAATGAGAGCAGGGTCGTTTGGCTATGCGACTAACGAGAACACTCATTATGGGGACGCTTATGGTTATCCCAGGATTGTTTCTGGGCTTGTTGTTGTGGATTCTGATCGGTCAACCGCAAGACGGCGAATCCCCAATCATCGAAGCTCTTGTTTGCAATGCGATCCCTCTCGCAAGCATCACCTCTGGTCTGTTCTTTGGTTGGGTAACCGGCTCAGAGTACGCTGAATAGGTGGTTGTATGAAGCGCAAGGAAAAAGCCGAGCGCATTCAAGCTATGCTTGAAGAATTGTATCCAGAAACGCCTGTACCACTTGACCATGAGACGCCATTTCAACTCCTCATCGCTGTGCTCATGAGTGCGCAGACAACCGATTTGAAGGTGAATCAGGTCACACCCGAATTATTCAAACACGGTCCAACTCCACAAAAGATGGCTCGTTTGGAGGTCTCACAGATTCAATCGATGATTCGAGAGGTTGGTCTTGCTCCTACCAAGGCCAAGAACATTCGACGCTTGTCTGAGCTCCTGCTCGAGCGACATCAAGGAGAGATACCCAACACGTTTGAAGAACTTGAAGCGCTTCCTGGCGTTGGCCACAAGACCGCTGGTGTTGTTCTCGCCCAGGCTTTTGGCATACCTGCATTTCCTGTTGATACACACATTCACAGACTCGCTGCACGATGGGGATTATCCAACGGCAAGAACGTTGACCAGACTGAAAAAGACCTCAAAGCGGTGTTTCCAAAGAATGCTTGGAATGCCCTTCACTTGCAAATCATCTTTTTTGGACGTGAATATTGTCCTGCCCGATATCACGATTTGTCACAATGTCCAATTTGCTCTTGGGCTGCAACAAAGAAGCGAATCAAAGACGAGGCGAGGATGAACAAACCGAAGCGATCAAAGTGAAACGCTCAGATTGAATCCAGTTCCAAGCATCTGCAACAACATGACTGTCCCTAAAATAAGTAAGGTAATTCGTAGCGCAGGAGTTGTTGTATCCTCATCGTATGCTTCACGAACAAATGCGTAACCAATAAGCCCAACACCCGTCATTGCAATCATCGTAGCAAGGGTGTCCATAACACGTTCAAAGTCGTTGTAGGATTCAGTAGCTTGGTTAAAATTCCCGGGATAATTTTCATCGCTTGTATCGTAATCAACTGTTGCCGGTGGTCCTGTAAAATCGGGTAAAACGCTGATCAATCCTGCAATGAGTATGAGGATAACCCCAATCATGAGAAATTTGTGCAAGGAAAACAATCCACCGCTCAACATCGCTTGTTGGGGTGGATGATACATGTTCGTTGCAGGCTGGTTTGGCTGTTGCACAGGTGGTTGCATGATGCATTGATTATCAACCAAGCATATACTCTTTTTCTAGAGACCAAAGATTGAGGAGGCACCCTCAAGCAAGACTGCTGTAATCCACGATGTGATGCCGGCTATCCAGAGCAGTTGAATGGCTTGACCAGCAGCGCTTGTTTTCCCGCCACCACGCAAACGTGTAGCGATTGCAGAAACCGCAACGATTTGACCGATGATAAGAATCGATACAATGACCTTGAACATGCGGATGTTGTCATCAACCGAGGATGCATCTTCCATAACTGGTAGAGCAATTCCGCCTCCGAAATCCTGCAAAGCCCCGACATCGGTAGAAGCAAGCCCCGTTGCTACACCAGCAATCGCTTCACCAAGTTGCAAAACGATTGAGATGGTGACGTTGAGTGATGTAACGCTCGCAACAAGCAATCCCAACGCTACACCCCACATTGTGTTTGCAGAAAGGGCTCTGCGCCGCCTCAATGAGAGGAGATTACCAACGGAACGGGAGACCATTTCTGCAGTCTCGGCTGGTTTCCCAGAGGATTGAGATCCTTCAATGTAAATACGGGTGTATCGAGAAATGACGGCGGAATTGGTATCGGCGTTGAAGTAATCCCATGCTCTGTCTGAATCAATTCGAGTTGCAAGACGGCGCTCAAGCCGGTCAATCGATGCGTCGAGCATACCAAAATCAACGCCCCGCAATGCTTTGATGGTTGCCGAAGGCTCTGCGCTTCGGGCTTGAGCTGTACCTCCCAGTGCGCGAATGAAGTCGGGATATGCTCCGTCACGTCGTTGTACGTATGTTTCTTCTCGACTAATCAGCCAAGCAGGAATGAGCATTGGTGAGAGAGGTGCTGCAAGAAGAATCAGTCCATATCGATCCCATTGTGAGCTGATTTCTTGCCATGTTGAGATAACAACAAAAATCGTGACGAGAAGGAGTACCAATGATACTGCTCCTGCTGACAAAATCGAACGCGTGAAATTGATTCGGAAAGGAGTATCCAATTCGTCACGAGCAAAGATGAGGTCTCGAGGAATTGTGGCCCGGAACGCTAGCATGGCCCCCACTTGTATAATGATAAACAACATTGAGGCGAGCAGGAGGAAACGTAGACGGGATGCAACTTCAATTGGAGTATCGCTGTCCCCTCCAACCTCAAAGAGAACAAGATGTATCCCTGCAATGACCAATCCAAAGAGTCCTGCAGTGACCAGTGAGACATAGATTTCTTGCATCGTATCAACACTCTCCAGTCGCGTATCATAGAGCGTATTGTACTGTTCAGCAACCGTTTCCTGCTCGGATCTCATAAATTCGTCAATTGGTTGACCTGCTTCAATTGAGAACGCCATTCGATCGAGGAAATCAGTCCATAGTGGGCTTGGGCTTTGTTGTGCGACGATACGTGCGGCTTCCGGAAGGGATGTGTGCCACTTGTCAACAAGCGTTTCAATGCGTTGAACCTCTGAAGCGAGTTCGCCATAATCACGCATTTGTTTGAGGATATCGAAAATGGATTGCGCACCCACCTCTCCAAGGGACAGAATACCCATTCGCGTGATGAACATGTGCATTTCCCGCTCAATGAGGTTCGCAGATCGACTCACTTCAAGCAGAGGAAAAGCAAATGCTCCAAATGCAGCAAGAATCGGAAGAAGAAAGAGAAGAAGCACGCCTGAAAAACCAGCAAAAAGCGCGCCGTCGGCAAACCCACCGGTAATGAAAATCAGCAGCAGTGATGCGAGTAGGCCTCCAACAAACGCGCCTCCTACGTACAATGTAATGAAGCGAACCACCGGCATCTCAAGCCGACGGATGGCAATCTGCCACATCGGCATTCGTTCCAACGTTCATTCCCTCCTCACTTGTGGTTGACGCCGACCCATGAATCAACGGCGCTGTCAAAATATTCCCAACCACTGTTGTAGTAAATATTCAGAAGGTCGAAGACGTCATCGTAATGGGTCAAATCGCGATCTACCATTCGTTCAATCGCAGCAGCACGTCGCAGCATCTCATCGTAGATGTCACGCTTGTTCGCAAACCCTGCCATTGCAGCAATTTTGTTTTCAAGCAAGTGTGATTGGAACATTCCTCGGAAGTAATGTTTGTCTTTGACTGGATCCCATTCAAACATACCTCTGGTCAACACACCATCGCTGTGTTTGTTGTATCCGATGACCTCGTCAATACCTGTAATTCGTCGGGCAATTCCTCCACCAGGTGCTTCTACAACCTCTTGGAAAATTGCAAAATTAAGATTGTCAAAGAAACGGATTGGCACGTTGATCGGATCACCTGTAAAACGTTGAATCATTTTGACGATGGAGGATGCGTGGAATGTAGCAATAACGGGGTGGCCTGTTTGCATCGCTTGGAAGGCTGTTGCACCCTCGACACCGCGTATCTCACCAATGATGATGTAACGTGGACGAGAACGCAAAGCAGCTTTGAGAAGATCGAACATCTCAACACGTGAATCTTCATTTTTCGAATCACGTGTGACAAGGCGCTGCCAAATCTTGTGACGTACCTTCACTTCAGGTGTATCCTCTGCGGAATAAATTTTGACGTTATGATCAATAAACGGAAGAATCGCATTCAATGTTGTCGTCTTACCCGATGCTGTTTCACCAGAAACCAGAACGGACATACCGTACTCCAAGCAAATCCAAATGTATGCTGCTTGTTGGGCACTCATTGTACCCCATTTTATGAGTTGAATTACGGAAATTGTTTCTTCCGCGAATTTACGTATTGTGAAAGACGGCCCCAGCATCGAGACGTCGTCTGAGAAAATGATGTTGATACGAGATCCATCGAGGAGTGCGCCATCGATGATCGGCTTATTGTCCGAAACAGGTCGGCCGATACGCTCAGACATGGCTCGAAGATATCGGGTAAGAATTTCACGCTCTCTGAATCGGATGTTGGATGTAACCATTCCAAAGACCTTGTGATCCATGTGAATGTGCTTCAATCCAACCGAGTGGATATCTTCCAGCATCTCATCGGACAGCAGGGTTTCGAGCGGGCCGTTTCGGATCAAGTCACGGATAACAATGTAGCGCAGTCTATCACGTTGAGCATCTGAAACAACAATTCGCTTATCGTCCAATCCGACCAGTTCCCAAATACGTCCACGACGCCTTGAGACGATGCCTGCTTCGGCTTGGGAAATCGTAAACCTGTCAATCATTTGGCCAAGGATGGTTTCAAATTCTGAATCTGTCGTAAAGGAAGGTGCTGTTGGTGCCTCTTGAAGAAGTGTCTCAACCAAGTCACGGCGGATGTTTTCCTCCTCTTCGTTCAGTTGAGGCTCCAGTCCAAACCAGAGGATTTGTCCACCACCATCTTCGTCACTTGGAGGCTCATAGATGTGTACGAAGACCGGTTCTTTGGTAATGTAAATCAAATTGAGTGGACGCTGTTTTTTCGCTCCACGGTCGAGTGGGCCGTAGTAGATTGGGCGCGAACCATATCGCTTCTCAAAGTCACGAACCCAGTCTCCAACGTGACTGTGCGCAGCCATGACGCCTGCAAGGTCGCCTCGTTGGAATTTGAGTTCTTCGTCAGCCATGATTTCACCTCAGCTTACCGCCGTAATGTCGACAATGAAGCCCATTCCTGGTTCAACACGCCAACCTATGGACGATTGAACAGGCCCTGCAGCACGCAAGTAACGTGTGACGAGGAGTGTGCGCTTCAAATCGCCACCGATCAAATTGGTCGAAAGATCGAGAACAACCTCAGCACTCGCTCGAAGCGAATGCAGGAGCTTTGCATCCATTTCATCTCTATCGAGCATCAGCATCAGACTTCGTCCTGTTGACGCAATCCTGCGGAGGCGCTGAATCATGTCAAAGCGTGCTTGGTCATCCATACCGTCTGGCATCAGTGAACTCGCTGAATCGATGACAACAATGTCGGCTTCTTCGAGCGCTTCGCTTGCAAGAACCTCATCCAGACCAACGTTGGGAATTGGGTCTGCAACAGTACCAAAACGAGAAAAGATCATCAGATTTCCTTTTGTTAAGGCATCGGTAACACCGTAACCAATTGATTCCATTTGTTCGATGTATCCTCGTGTTGTAAGCTCAGTTGTGATAACAAGAACCTTCACATCATTGTGGAGCAGGCCATGAACAAATCGTTGGCTGACAAGAGATTTACCGGCTCCAACTTCTCCTTGAAGCAAGATGAGACTGCGATTCGGCAAGCGCAGACCGAGTGAATCGGCAAGACTGTCCGTCTCAACATCGTATGGAAAACCATCTTCGATGGGTTTTGGTTTCTCTGAGAGTCGCTCAACCATGCAATCGCACCTCCACTGACATCGAATCCGAACCTCGGTATCCATTGGTGATTTCCGACGAAACTACAACGGTGATTGAAACGTCATCACCGGGTTGATACGTCCACGCAGGCTCGTTCACGGTGATTTGGAGAAGATGGTCTTCATCCCAATCTCCAGTAGCAGGTACAAGTGATGCATTGATTGTTGACGTCACAGTTTGCCCATCAACAAGCACCACCAACGTGGATGAATCCAACAGCGTTGTTCCTGTATTTTGGACGTAAAACGTGATTTCATTCAATGTCGTGTTGAGTGAAACCATCATTGGATCGCCCGCAAAATCAACGCTTGTCGCTTCTTGAACTTCCAATGCTGCTGTTTCTTGTGCTGTAATTTGAGCCATATCGCCCCACAGATTGATCAAAACAACACTTACCAGTCCTGAGACCAGCAATGCAGTCGTCAAGAAAATGAATGATGATGCTCCACCGTCAGCCATGTATTCACCTCATGCAAGTGTGTGGGCAACCGATAGCCCACCTGCTGTTAACGAAATTCGCTCATACGATGTTGGCCCATCTTCGGACCAATCGAGGGCAATCGTTTCACCAGGATACCAATTGGTACTGCTGATTGTTGGCGTGTAAGCCGAACCTAGGTTTGTTGGTTCTTCTGCTGTTCCGCCATCAAGAAAGAGCCATACTTCCCGTAGAGGAAGCGTAACAGAGCCCGTATTCGTCAGATTTGCGTAAATGTGATTGCCTGTCGTAGAACTCAATGTTGCAGTACTGGTCGGTGATTGTCCGGAAGCATCAACCGTGATGGTAGGAGGGGACGAGTAATTGCCGCGACTGGTGATTGTCACGGTTTCTATTCCTCCTGCAGCATCAACAGTAAATGTTCCAGAAAATCCACTTCCAGTTCCTGTTGCAATCAAGTTTCCGTCAACGTATCCGCTTCCATTACTGCTCACGGTTACGCTCAAAACAGCACCTTCCCACAACGTTGCATCTTCAATCCGGAGTGATGGTAAAAGGTCCCCAGCATCATCGATGGCCTCGAGGCTGGCATCCAAGCGGTTGTCAAGCGTCTGCACTGCAAGTGCAAAAATCAACAACAGCGAGGTACCAACAACGAGGGCACCGACACCTACTGAAGCACCCATTGATCATTCCTCCGATTTCATTGATTGTGAACGCCAAGATTCAACAATCGCTGAAAAGGTAAGCAGTTTGCGATGCGAAAGATGGTCGTTTAATGCTGATTCTGCCTCACCAGGTGCGGCCAACTGAACGATTGCAAGGACTGCTCGTCCTTCTTCTTCGCTCAGCATTCCGCTCTGAACAGCCTTCTGAGCAAAACTCACGGCTGCCATCCCAGAGAGATTATCCAGCAACAGTGCGGCAACCATAGCCGCACCTACGCCATCGTTCGCAGCTTGCTCGTAGGAACCCTTCGCTAGGAAGGGATTCGCTGCAAGAGCCTGCGCTTCATACAATTCAACAAGGCGTGCTTCATCGGATTGTCGCAATCGATCGACGCCATCGCCTACAGGGAGAACTTCTCCATCTGCAGTTACGATGGTATCGCCTTCTGCTCCATCAACGGAAACAACATCATCACCGGTGCCTTCAGCGAGATCTTCTTCGCCTTCAACAGCAGGTGCAACGTTTGCTTGCTCCATCTTGTTTGAAATCAGTCCAAGCACATCTTCGACCATGTCGAGACGGCTGCTAATCATACGTTCCAGTCCAGATGTATCCACTTGAGCATTGACGGGTGCTGCCGGTTGAGGCGCTAGCGTCGCTGCTACAGATGGTACAGATCCAATACTGTTCAATCGTGCTCGAGTCGGACCGGGAGAGATGGTCCATGCATCCTCTTCACTCAACTCTCCTTGTTCAGGGAGTGGCACTTGTTCAATGGCCACATTGGCCATAATCTTCAAGCGCTCTTCTGCGAGTTCAGCGTCTGCGTCCCGGTCGTTCCCTGCACTGCCAAATGGCCATGCCATGGAATAACCTCCTGTGCTCGACCTGCAAGAAGCAAGTCATTGCACAGGCAGACTCAGACCACCACTGCTCCAAAGGAGTCGTCGTTAACCTTCAGAACGTCGAATGTCGAACCGCCGCCAACAACGTGGATGTACAGGGACGCCTTGATGTTCTCAGTGAACAAGTGGGTCGGGCTGCAGTCCTCTGTTCCTTCAGTGGCGTCGAGGACAACGCGATACGCGACACCTGCTTCTGCAGTTGCTACAGCAACAGGTGCTGCTGCATCATCATCCAAAGCGATGATGTTACTACCGCCTGCTCCATCTGTAAAGTCGCCTGCGAGTCGATCTGTTCCGGGAACACCTGCTCCACCTTCATCTGGATCCTCGCAGAAGAGTTGCCAGAGAATGTCGGTCGCTGCGGTATCATCGGAACCAGCAGCGAGTCTGAAGTAAACAACATAGTCACTTGCCGGGTCGTCGACAAAGACGTTGAGGATTTGGACCTTACCTGACATTTCGTCGGTTGTGTCATCACCTGTTGATTGTGCGTTCTGTTGAAGCTTTTCTGCGGTCTGAATAATGACTGCAGCAGCAACCGCTGCTACGAGAATCAAAGCGATGAATACAATCATTGCTCCGATACCAATTGCAGCTAAGTTATCGTTTTCTATTTTCTTATCTTGTGTGTTCTTCATAATATTCACCTCAAACAACAACGTCTCCTACAGTCGGAGAGCTACCATATTGGAGTTCTTCGTATGTGGTACCTCCCCCGATGACAGTGAAGATCATGATGTGATCGGTTTATGCCGCTGCCGCACAGACATCGACGTCAAGACAAACGCCTTAGGTTGTTCCAGGGTTTATATTGAGTGATACTGGTGCACCTGGGGTACCGCCGTCACCGCTTCGGCCATCTTCGTCGTGTTCTGTCGCACCAATTAAACTGCCTTGAGCGAATGACGTAGCAGTTCCTCCTGCGTTTTCACATATCACTGTAAAACCAATGTCATCACCTTCAGTTGGTTCAGAACCAGGAGCTAACTCGAATGTTGCGAACAATTCAAAGTTCGGCGTTCCAGCATCCATGGTCTCGATAACGACGTTGATTAACGTCAACTTGGTGGACATTTGCTCTTGGGTGTCGTCACCGCTGGCTTGTGCGTTCTGTTGCAGCTTTTCAGCGGTCTGTATAATGACCGCAGCCGCTACTGCCGCAACCAGAATCAGCGCGATGAAGACAATCATCGCACCAATACCGATCGCAGCAAGTTCGTCTTGCTTCGTTTCTTTTTCGGTTTTCATTTTTTCACCTTTTTTTACTCGTCCTCCCTCATCCGAGGGTGGAATAGGATGTGGGTCAAAGAGCACCTCCATGACCCAAGTCAATTCGAAGTGGTACTCGAAGAACAGCCACTTCGTCCGGCGTTAGCCTGCTAATGAATGGCACCTTATCGGCAGTAAAGCCAGGTGGCATCCACGGTTGAATAAGAACATCAACAAGGGGTTCCATCGAACGGTTTTGCGCACGTACTGTTACCATTACGTTACCGTTTCTCATTTCATACCCTGTGGCGATTGAAAGTTTTCGTGAAAGTGGGATTTCGTCCGCTCCATGTCTTCGATGCGCTTGAATCTCAAATCGAACCGGAAGGTTGCCCCCGGGACCAATCACTGGAACGTCGATGAAGGAAGGTTTTGCTTCCCATCCATCTGGGACAGGAGGCGCGAGACGCATCATTGGAAGAGGGATATCACCGTCATTGATGATGCGGACAAGAAGGATGCCAGTTTCTCCACCTGCAGGCCATCGTGTATCAACAGAGAGCCAGAAGTGACGGAAAAGGAACGGGTTGAGCGTCGAGGAGTTGCCTCCAATGAGGTCGTCTACGAGATACTCGACTTCGGTTGCAGCAGCGCCAACATCTCCGATTTCTGCGGCGCCTGTGGCATTGCGAAGTCGACGTAGGACGTTCTCAACCTCTTCTTCTGCGAGGGCTTTCTCTCGCAACAATCGATGCAACATTGCAATGCTTCTTCGCAAGTAAAGAACATCCTCTTCGAGAAGGTTGAGTGCTTTCTCAGCCCGACGAACACTCTTTCGAGCACGGCGTAAGCGATGTGTTTCCAGGAACGTCTTTGCCTGGAGGAGATCGAGTTCGGTGGTAGCAAGGGAGTTGACTTCATCACTCACAACGTTCTGAACAAGGGACTCGAGTTCGCGACTGGCTTGCATCAGTCTTTGAGCGCTTTCATTTGATGCAGCAATCGCAGCTTGTGCATCGGTGAGATCTCCCTCACCTAATTCAGAGTCCATGATGAAGTCATCTTGCTCAGACTTGCTCTTCGCCATTCGACATCACCTCCTCATTGGTATCCGAACCGTTTTGATTTTCAGAAGTCACGGACGCTTGCGGCGTGTCGAGGATTGCGGATAAATCCAAACCATCCATTGCAAGGTCATTCAGGAGACGAGCAGGGTCGCCGAGGTCTCGCTCAATTCGCGTTGCTTTCACTTCAATGTCGGTGAGTTTTCCATAGAGCGAACCGTAGAGATTGTTCGAACGACGTAAGACGAACCATACAACGATGGTTGAGACGAGGATGTAAGACACGAGCGATATCAAGTTGATTTCATCGGGCGTCATTTGTGGAGGAAGCCCCAAAACAACACCAATGAATCCGAGTAAAGGCAAACTAAGGATGATGGTGAGTTGTCGGCGTGAATCGGTTAAGGCTTGGAAGTGATCAGCGTAGATGGTGGAGATGCCCTTTCGTGCGCGCTGGTAGTCTTCGTGGATGTAGCGGAATTCTTCACTGCTACGCCATGCCATTCGCCATACCCACAGCGATGCCAAAACGATTGTAACCGGACCCCACCACGTTGCGTCGTAAAGATGGAAAAGGAAACCGAGCATGATTACACCAGAATAGACTGCACCCAATCGGTATTTTTCATTCTGGTTGGTCAATCCAAGTAAACCAATCGTGACGATCAGGGCGATGCCAAATCCTGCAAACGCAGTGAGTGTGGAAGGAGCGTTCGAATCGACTTCTTGGGTGAAGACCACAAGATCGTTTTCAACAACGTTGTTGAGCGCGTAGTCGGATTGGATGCTGACGGTACATTCGGCACCCCTGCTTTGTTCCCACCAATCTAGCGTTTCACCTGTGATCTTCCAGCGCAAGGTTGCAACTTCTACTTCAGAGAGGAGCGTTACAAAACCGGCCGCGTCTTCGATAACCAATCCTTCACAGACGAGTTGTGCCCCGATACCAACTGCTAGCGCAGTTCCTTCGTTCTTCATATCGAACTCGAGGTAAGCCGTTCGACCTTCCATAATGAAATCGAGTTCATTTCCGCTCGAATCAACGATTCGTTGGGAATCAGGGTCGATCATCGGATCGGCGTAAACATTGAGTGCAAACCGGAACGTCTCTGTAGTAATGGGTTCATCGGGGTCAGGATGGTGTAATCGCATGGGAATGACGTACCCATCACCGGGTAGATTGTTCGGCCTGT
>JAKUNY010000079.1 GCA_022451765.1 Candidatus Poseidoniaceae archaeon | reverse complement strand
AGGCAGCAGTAATGTCAAACCGGTCCTGCCGAACATTCCCATTTGCAGGCCCTCCAAGGCCAATGATTACTTCACGAAGGGAACGGTCGTTCAAATCAACAACACGTGGCCAAAAGACTCGGTTCGAGTCAATGTTGCATTCATTCCCGTGTTTGATGTGATTATCAAGAAGAGAGGAGAGAAGGTTGTGGGCCGAGGTCACAGCATGGAGATCGCCGGTAAAGTGGAGGTTGATTTCTTCCATAGGAAGTACTTGTGCTTGGCCTCCTCCCGCAGCACCTCCTTTGATTCCGAAGACTGGGCCCATGGAAGGCTCACGAATGACGCATGTTGCATTCTTTCCAATATGGCAAAGTGCTTGCGTCAATCCGATTGTGGTCACGGTTTTCCCCTCACCAAACGGTGTTGGATTGACTGATGTAACCAAAATCAGGTTGCCTTTTGATGAGTCAAAGCGTTGCTTCATCCCATCCCAAGTTAGCTTGGCCATGTATTGACCGTGTGGAAGTAGCTCTCCTGACGGAATGCCCAACTTCCACGCGATTGATTCGATTGGTTCCAATTGAGCTGCACGAGCAATCTCCAAATCACTTGCCATAAACCGTTGCACAGCAATACGGCTTACAAATCAACCCCTGTATTCAGGGCGAACACACCGTTTTGCGGTGGGTTCCAATTGAACGGGTTTACTCTTCCTTCATGGATCCGAGGTAGTCTGGTAGGTCAACACCAGCCATCTTCGCTACGTCGTGAACTGGAGGCAGCGAACGGATAAGAGAAGAGACAAAGTTCGCTGTGCTTCCGCCTTCGCCACCGTTGCCAGAGTCCCAAACGGTAATCTTGTCGATTTGGAGGTTTGCAATTGCCTCAGTTTGTCGAGCAACGATTTCTTCAATCTTCTCGACCATGAGGAGCGTAGCAGCAGCTTTGACGTCGCCACCAGCGCTGTCAACGAGTTGCTTGTAACCGTTCGCCTTTGCCTCAAGGACCGCTTTGGTTCCCTCTGCTTCAGCATTGTAACGTGCGAGCACAGCATCCGCCTCACCCTGGGCGATACGGCGTTGGCGCTCAGCCTCCGCTTCTGCAGCGATCTCAATCTGTGGCTTCGAAATCTCCTCACGGACAATTTCTTCTGCTCGAAGACGCTCTTGCTCAAGGTTGTATTGCGCCTTTTGAACTTCCATTTCAGCAGTACGGCGGGCAACTTCCGCTCGCTGCATCGCTGCCGCTTCCTTTTCTTCGAGGTCTGCTTGGTAGGATGCTATTTCTGCACGGGATAGGTTTTCACCTTGCACACCCGTTGCTTCTTGTTGCTGAACGAAAACACGACGGTCAACTTCTGCTGCCTTCTGTCCCTTTTGTGACTCAGCGACGTTTTGGGCAACTTGGACTTCACGATCTCGGTCTGCATTTGCCTTACCAATTGCACCGTCACGCTCAGCGTTTGCTACGTCAACAAGAGCCTTGTTGACAGCACCCGCTGCGGCTTTCTTACCGATGCTGTTGATGTAGTTTGACTCGTCAGTGATGTCAATGATGTTGACGTTGATGAGGTAAAGACCCAATTTGTGAAGTTCGGCACCAACGTTGTCACGAATGAGTTCAAGGAAAGCATCACGATCTTGGTTGATTTGCTCAATGGTAAGACTTGCAACGGTCAAACGGAGTTGACCGAGAATGATTTCTTGTGCCATTGCTTCAATGTCGTTTTTTGTGAGGTGAAGGAGACGCTCTGCAGCGTTGTTCATAATCAGAGGGTTTGTGCTTACACCAACGGTGAACGTCGATGGGACGTTGATACGGATGTTTTGCAGTGAAAGTGCGTTGTCAAGAGGGATGGAAATCGTCATCGGAATGAGTGAGATTTTCTTGTACTCCTGAATTAACGGCCAAACCATAACGGCTCCACCGTGTATACATCTCGAGGCTTTACCGCCCCGAATTCGTCCGTAGACGACGAGGATTTCGTCAGACGCACAACGCTTGTAACGTGTTGCGACCAAGATTATTCCAAAGGCTGCGATAGCCAATACGCCAAAAACGATGAAAACTGCCCAAAAACCTGCATCCGCCATGTACTAAAGTAGAGTTCTCTGTTTTTAATCACTTTGCCTACAGTCTATTTAGGCCTGCGTCACTCTTCAGAGGGCCCATCATCAAGTGGCTTGACGATCATTGTCGAACCAATGACGTCGACAACACGGATGAATTCACCAGATGGTATCAACATCGCCTTGTCCTGTGCTCTAGCGAGCAAGGTCTTGAGTGTCCCATCGACAGGAACCTGAATTTCCCCAGTTGCGTTGGGCTTAATGCGTGAGTAAACTTGCCCTCTCTGGCCGATCGCATCGTTGTAATTGACTGTACCATCTGCCTGCAGTTGATTGATTCCGTACATCATTTTGCCCATTCCGTACATGCCTGCTGCTGCACCGACACCTCCTGCGAGTACGGCGACAACATCACTTCCTGTCGCAGAGAGACCAAACATTCCAGTCAGGCCAAACATCATGACTGCCACAGACAATCCTTGAACACTCAAAATCTCAAACGCTCCACCACCTGCATCAATGTCCAGGCCGATTGCATCGGTTACGCCTCCGAGAACGTCTCCAACCATCATGAGGAGCATCATGATGAAAAACAAGATTCCTCCAAGTACTGCGCAGCTTACAAAGATGATTTCCATCAAAGATGGTGCTTCAATTCCTACGAACTCAGTAATCGTCTCGAACAAGGTCATGTATATCATCAACCGCCAGTCATTAATTGTCTTTTCCTGCAATCTCTCGTAGTTTGTACCGTTCTATGCCGACAATAATCGATAACGATGATTTTGGCCATACCTGCAGCCCATAGCAACAAGAATACCCAAAGAGGTAGAAATAGCATCAACGTTCGGCGGATGAATGGCCAGAATCCTCCAAACAATTCTTCCGATCCTTCGTCAATAGCACGAATCGTCGCAACGGTCCCCGGGTCAATGGGTATCATGTTCTTCGCCCAAGGATTAAACGGCGGCGAGCAAGAAAATCAACGAGACAACCCACAGACCAACACCGAATCCGACGCCTTTGCCTTGGCCCTTAATTGCATCCTCGTGAACTTCCCGGCTCATCTTGAGTGGGTTGAGTAAGAGATCGCGCTGTTCCTGTCGAAAGACGATCAAGGCCAGCATGAATGCAGCAGCTGCACCACCGCCGAACAACGTCGTAATCCAACCCTCGACCTCACCTACGAGTTTGATTGAAAGAAATACCTGCGTTATCGCAAACATCATCCAGAGAAAAGACCCACGTTCGGCTGCTGCCATGATTAATCCATGACGCCATTCTTTTTGAATACATGGCCTGCATTTTCAATATTTGATGCAAGGTGAATAAAGCAGACGTTCATGAACAATGACTCCAAAGTGGAAGCATGGACGGTTTGAGATACGCAGTAGGCGGCTCGCCAATCAGTCACACACTGTCCCCAATCCTGTTCAATTTGGTACTTGCACACATGCGACATACAGGTCACCTTACACAGCTCAACGTCACATCCGTCACCAACCTTGAGACACATCACATCGATGAACTGCTTGGATGGGCATACATTGAACACAACAAACATCAGCCAACATGGGCTCCGGTTAAGAAGAATCTGAGAACCTTTCAATCACAACTCAAGCATCGTGCAACAAGCATAATTCATCTTGAGGCTCATGCTGGTCTGCTTGCGAAAATGGAAAAGCCAGCGCGCGCATTTACAAGCATTGTCCTTCCCGAACGGTCGTCCTCCAGTGAGGTATGGCTCAACCTTACAGCACCGCTTAAGCACCAAATACAAAGCATGGTTTTCTCGCCCATTGACGAAGCGATTGACATCGTTTCAGTCAATACACTTCGATACACTGGACAAGGATGGTATTGCGCAACGACCGATGGCCATGCAATCGTTCACACGGCCTATCACTTCGGTATTGATGTTTCCAAAGGTGCACTGCTTGGTATCAACGGAGGCGGAGGGGCAGCACGTTCCGTCGCGTCGGCTTGGATTAAGAGCGGTGGAAAGGTCGTATCGCTCGGAGGGAAACGGCAATTGCCGGCAACGTTGGTCAACACAAAAGTTGGAAACGATGCCACCTTGGATTTAGTTTTCGATGCAGAAGGATCCTACAAAGTTGATTCCAATTCGAACTACATTCTCAATCCGGCGTATTCTCCGATGAAGGGTTCCCTTGAGGAAAGGTTCGAACGTCTGTTGCCGGATTGCAAACAGATTGATGGGAGGTGGATGCTGGCTGCGCAACATCTCGAAAGCTGGCGTAGTTTGTGGGCACCCAACCTTTCTCAGAGCCTCCCTAGTCTCGAACAATTGATGACCTGGTTAATCTCAATGGAATACAAACTCGAGGAAACTTGATGCAATCGCCTGCAACAATCAAATGTTCAAGCATGAACAGCCATCCATGAGAGAGCGAGCACTCCTTCTGGTTTGCTTGATGTTTTTCTCAATACTGTCGACTTCTGCAGCCGTTCCGGAAGAGGATATGAATTTCCAACCAACACATTCAGGAGTGGACTATCCAGTAGGTTACGTTGATTTTGATCAACAAGAAGGGTCATTCGAAGCAGACCATCGATTGGTCTACCCTGCGCTCCAGAGTGGAGAAGAGCAGGAAATGGCTGGTAACGGCCCATTCCCATGGGTTTTGTTGCTCATTGACGAGAACGAATCACCTGATAACTACATGCTCATTTCAACCCGAATCGCTCAGCGAGGAACGATGGTTTACATCCATACAGAACTCAACTCAGAGACGAACCCAACATGGCAAAGCCTGATTGAATCCATACTCGACGTCCAGTCTTGGATGAATGCTGCAAACCAAACCAACGATGTTGTTCTTGGAATGTTTGGTTCCGTTGACGAGAATCATTGGGGGTTAATAGGTCACGGATATGGTGCAACTTGGGCAAGCAATGTTTACATCAACTGGGATAATTTGGTGACGGATGGTACACTCGAACCACCTCGAGCATTGGTTGGATTGGCTATGCAGGTAGAATCGGTTCAGGACCCAATTATCTCAAGCGTAGCAATGCCAAACGTTGCTTTGTACATCACTGGAAGCGCCGACGAAGTCGCTCCAGCGACAGAAAATGTCATTCCAGTTTTGGAAAACGTTGATGGCTTAGCGTGGCAGATTTTGCACTCTCTTGGAGCCAATCATTACCAATACCAGGACACATCCTCATTCCTAGAAAACTTCAACGACGGTGATGCATCGCTAACCCAAGAAGAACAAATCGATCATGCAATGGATCACATTTTGCCGTACTTCGACTTGACATTGCGAGGTGATCATTCAAAATTCCGAGAGGCGTTCAATCGCGAAAACAATCTTTACTCCTCATCGGATTCGAACGGCTATGTGGATGAGTTATTGGACGATGCGAAACTGATTCGCATCACGAACGTGACCAGTCTCAACGGAACAATTTTTTCACCCCAAGACAATGCTGAATTTGACGCCCTTTGGTCGATGCGAAACGGAGATGTTTACGCTGATCTTCCTTCAGAATGGACCGTTGAAGGACACTGTCTTTTGGACAACGTAACACTATTCCAAGCTACGATTGTGAATCAAAATGTGTCTTGTACCGTACCCATGGAAGGAATTGCCCCGGGTCCTCATGAATTGCGACTTGTCGTCTCTGTCGAGGGTGGAACCGGATTTGCGAGCTTTGATTTTAATCGAACCAATGACCCAATAGAATTTGTCGAACCATTGCCGGAATTTGTTGTACCACAACGGGGGTCGGTTGTATTGAACGCTTCTGAAATCGCATCCGATCCTGATGGTCAATCCGTCCGAATCCTTAATGCGACGATTCTTGAAAACGTGTCTCATTTCAACGTCGTAATTAATCCGGATCAATCATCTGTGACCTTGTACCATTCGGTGGATGAAGAGTGGGAGGGTACCACCCTTATCGAACTCGATTTGGAAGCCGACGGTGAGATACTTGATCAGGCAAATGTAACGCTTCCTGGACGTGTGCTTCCCATCAATGACCAGATAATTCAACTATCAACAATTGATCAACAAACACTTACTGAAGACGGAGAAAGCATTGTCCTCTCGTATCTCGATTATTTCGAAGACCCAGAACAACAACCGTTGACCGTGCTTATCAACGGTGAGAGTGAAGGAGTTGGAGGTTTGATTGCATGGAATGTGTCAAACGATCTTCCTCTGATCGAATTCACACCACTGCCAAATGCGTCTGGTGCTGAAGTATTGCAACTCTCCATTTCGGATGGATACAATACTCCATTGATTGCTGATGTACCTTTACGCATCGAAGCTGTTGATGATGAGTTCGTTGTTGATGAAACGGCTTGGTCGCTTGAAATGAACGAAGAAGAAACACTACTCGTGGACCTTACTGCATTTGCATACGACGTGGATGGAGACACCCTGTTCTGGTCGATTGAATCCGCCGGGAGTTCAAAGGCAATGGCTGCATTATCCGGTCAAGAATTGCTTGTCTCAGCTCTTCTTGATGAGTGGGGTACCGATGCAGGATGGTGGTTGAACGTGACCGATGGCTCTGTAGTTTTCTCAAAGATTCTCAATATTTCAATCGAGCCTCTACCCGACCGTCCAGTTCTATCCAACGCATCGGTTGAACAAACCGATGCTTCTCATCTTTCGATAGCATGGACGTGGGCCGTTGCAGATGGAGGTGAAATGAACGTCAACCTTCGCCTTAATGGCAATGAAGTAGCGGGTGTACGAACA
>JAKUNY010000078.1 GCA_022451765.1 Candidatus Poseidoniaceae archaeon | reverse complement strand
TCGTTGATACCGCTCCTCTAATGGCTTGAGCAAGGTATTCAAATCCAAATTAACACCTCAGACGAGTTCACTAAGTTTCTTCACTTTACCCTCGGAAGGAGCCTCGCCTCGTTCGATCATTGCTTCTATTTCAGCGATCATCGACTCAGCCTTGTCAACCGTCTCCTGCGTAACGGATGTGCTCATCTCAATGGACTTACGGATCATCTTGATGGCTGACTTTGCTTTTGAAAATCTCTTTGCGTTCTCTTTTGCTTTATCTCCACGCTGCTTTGCAGTGTAGCCGGTCGCCTCATCAAGGAATGAAGACCATCGACGACGACTCTCCATCGCCTGCTCTCGACCACCATCAGCAGAGAGGAATGCTTCAAGGTCGGCCCCCTTTAGTTGGACAACATCAACTTGCAGTTGACCTTGGTCGGTGAAACAACCCGAAATGTTTGACAATAGGCCAAAGGATGCTTGGAATTCGCCCTCAGCGTTTGCTTGAACGTTCTCAAAATGCTGCGCTGCCAACTTTGCTAAGCCTGCGTTTCCACCAATTGTTTTTTCAATACCTCGTTTTACTGCGAATCGCTCCATGATGGCCCATCGGTATGGGCCTCATAAGGCTCACGAACGAGAAGCCACCCCAAGAGTGGGGTTTTTTTGTGCGATTGCTTGGGCCAACCATGCGCACAAGAGTGGCCCTCATGTTGATTCTCGTTCTCCTGACTCCAATGGCAAGCGCATCTGAGGTTGGGTTTAACCGAGAAGAATCATTGAGTGCTGAAGCGCTTAACATCCAAGCGGGTGAAGTTTCACCAAGTGGTTCAAGTCTTCTCTTGGTGGGAGATGACGGTTTTGTTCACATGATTTCGGCCTCTGTCCCCGGTGACCGCAGTCAGGATCAGGACATTGACAGTCAACGTTCCGCACGTTTCAACGATGTAGCTTGGCATCCAAACGGAGAAACCGCACTCATTGCAGGAGACCTTGGTGCTGCACTGCGATACACAATTAGTGACAACAACATTCAGGCGCTCAAAGGGGCAGGCATCCTTGGAAGCATCGAACTCACCGCTGTTTCTTGGCGTGCTGGAGGTGATCTTGCCTACTTTGGAGCAAAAAATGGGAACATGTATAGCTTCAATGAAGGAGAAGGTATGATGCAAATGGAGAACACCTTTTCATCTGAAATTACCGATGTTGCTTGCCATCTAGAGCAGAACATATGTCTTGTCACCACATTGGATGATGGAATTGCCGTTATCGATCGAACACGAGAAGTGACGTGGATTGATGGGACTTCAAGTGACACATGGGTTGCTGTTGATTGTGCTGATCCATTGTATCGCAAATGTGCAGCCTTTGCTAGCGGACGACGTCATGTCTCGATTGTTCTTGACATCGAAGATGCTTCCAAATCGACAAGTGGCGAAATCATGCAGTTGGTGAAAGGGTCAAGCGATTTCGTTTCTGTGAGTAGAGGATATGATGGAACCTCATTGATTCATCTTGCTCCGATGGAATCTGTCCGCTATCAACTTGGCGCCGATGAAGTATTCATGCACATTGAATCGGAAGCGATTACATCCTACGACGCTGATGTTGCTGGCCAAAGAATTGCTTTAATGTGGGAAACCGGTGAAGACGATGGTTTGTTCGTCACAAACGAAGGGTCCATCGTTGAAATTTACCCCACAGAAACACGCGAAAGTTTGGGAATCATGGAGACCATAATTTTCGCCGCAGTTGCTATCTCGGTGCCTGGTGTCATCATTGGGCTGATTTTCATGAATAGCCCCTTTTTGCAAAGGAAATACAGGCAACTGCGAGGCTTTGAAAGGAAAGAATGAGAAGAATGAACATTCCTTTTTCGTGCTAAGGTTCATCAGTTGTATCGCCTCCCATGACCTGAGGGAACTGAATGGAACCTTTCGAAGCCATCGACTTTTACGACATCGAATCCTTGCTCACTGAAGAAGAAATAATGATTCGCGACCTTGTTCGCGAGTGGGTCGATGAAGAAGTCATTCCAAAGATTGAGCATGCATGTGAAGAAGGTGTTTTTCTCGATGAGTGGCGAGTTGCCTTGGGTGAAATGGGTGTCCTGGGAGCACCACTGAAGGGCTATGGCTGCCCTGGCCTGTCGTATGTAGCCTACGGCTTGATTTGTCAGGAACTCGAACGTGGCGATTCTGGACTTCGCTCCTTTGCTTCCGTTCAGGGATCACTTGCAATGTATCCGATTTGGGATTTCGGAAGCGAGGAACAGAAAAACTACTACTTGCCAAAGATGACTTCCGGTGAATGGATCGGTTGCTTTGGTTTGACCGAGCCGGATTACGGTTCCAATCCTGGAGATATGATAACCAAGGCCGAAGACAAAGGCGACCACTATCTACTGAACGGCGCCAAGATGTGGATTACAAACGGAACAATTGCAGACGTTGCAGTGGTCTGGGCTAAACTCGATGGCGTCATTCGTGGTTTCATCGTCGAAAAAGGCGACGAAGGCTTTAGTGCCCCTGAAATGAAAGGGAAGCACTCGCTCAAGGCATCTGTAACATCTGAGCTCGTGTTCCAAGACTGCAAGATTCCAAAGGATCGTATTCTACCGGGCGTCAAAGGTCTACGCGGACCTTTCTCTTGCCTCAACAACGCTCGCTTTGGTATTTCGTGGGGCGCACTAGGTGCTGCCATGGCCTGTTTCCACAGCGCTAAGACTTACGCACTAAGTAGAATCCAATTCGACCACCCAATCGCTTCCTACCAACTGGTTCAAAACAAATTGGCGTGGATGCTAAGGGAAATCACAAAGGGGCAACTTCTTGCTTACCATCTTGGCCGAAAGAAAGACGACGGCACGTGGTTCAACGAACAAATTTCACTGGCTAAGATGAACAATGTCGACATCGCATTGGAAATTGCGAGAGTATCTCGAGACATCCATGGTGCAAACGGGATTCTTGACGAGTACCCAATCATGCGTCACATGGCAAATCTAGAATCTGTGAAAACGTACGAAGGAACGCACGACATTCACAACCTCATCCTTGGTCGTTACATCACAGGAATTCAAGCATTCACTCGAACGGTTTGAATAAATCAGACATTCGGAAGCAAGCCAATACGTGCTAAGCCGCTCCACAGAGGGTCGAGGAAACGTGGCAGGAATCGATGGCGTAGATAAACAGCAGCAGCCAAGCTCAACTTCTGTACTTTGTTGAGTTTCACACGACGCGTGAATACATCACCTTGTTGCTTTTCAATCTCTTTCAGAATCTTATCGTAGAAAGCAATCATAGCTGCCGGAGAATAACGGGTTCGACGTGGAAGGAGGGGGAGAAGTTGACGAGCTTCTTCGAGATATGTTCGAGCCCGCTTTGCATAGTGGTGGCAGTATGGTTCCCAAGATGTTTTGAGAACAACTTTACCACCTCCAAGGTCGTTTTCAGTAATCCCGTTGCGTTCGAGTTCATCCAGCGGGAGGTACACGCGATCTCGTTCGATGTCTTCTCCGACATCGCGCAAAACATTTGTGAGTTGCATGAAGATACCCCAGGACTCAGCAAATTTCCTTGCCCTTGGGTCATCATAACCATAGATTTCAATGCACATCAGTCCGACGACGGAGGCAACCCTGTAACAGTAAACATACAGCTCCTCAAACGTACGGTATCGATTGCTGTAGAGATCGTCTTCCATTCCTGAAATGAGGTCATCAAACACGCTTCGGGGGGTGGTGTATCGCTCAATGGTGTCTTTCAAAGCCAAGAAGACTGGATCTGTGCTGTAAACGTCGTTGTAACTGGTTGAGAGTTTCTTTCTAAAGAAGAATAATTGACTGATTTTGTTGAGATACACTTCGTCTTCCAAGATCGTGGTCCGCTTCTGTAGAGATTCAAGTTGGAGGCGATACTCTGCTGCTTCTTGACCAAGTTCAGTTGTTGAACCAGGGAACCTATCGGCCCAATCGCCATCGGCGATGTCATCTGCTCTGCGGCAAAATGCGTAGACTGCACACATTGCAAGGCGTTGTTCCTCTGGAAGATACTTGAACGAATGATAGAAGTTTCCAGCTTCCCTCTTTGTCAACTCCTCACAATACCTGTAGGCCAACCGATAGAGTTCGATTGGAGGCTTGTCCGACCATATTGGAGCGTCGAGGTCAACAAAGGGGTCGACCAACTCGTTTTCATCATTGAACAACCCAATCATCATTGCACCTTCACGAAGCGCTTCCATCGCTGTAACGCTCACTGCTTTTACGGCGTCCCGTGCGAGCATGACACCTGCTCGGAGACGATCGAGGGCTGTTGGGGAGGATTTCGCATCCACTGAACTTTCAGCCCCTCCTTTGAGAGGAAAAAGAAGGTCCAACGGTTTGCGGCGCTCCAACATCGTAAACACTTGCCCCTAGCACTCGTTGTTTAAGAGTCCTCCTCTCGAAAGTTTGCACAAAAGGATTGTTTTATTTTTTAGTAAATATATACTGACAAAGGAGCCTATTTGACATTCTTGTTCTTTGCCAAGAGCCGTTGTACCCCCCCTGGGATAATCAATGCGCGAAGCAGTTTCTTGAAGTAACCTTTCATCTCATCCCTCGTGACTTTTATCTTTTCATCCGAATCAAGGATGTTTCCATCTCGGAGGAGCGTAACCGTTCTTTGACCGATCAAGACTGGAAGCATGGAAGCAGCTTTCAGACGGAATTGACGGTCGGGAATCATGCGGATGTACTCCACAGCCGCATCCAAATGTTCACTTGTCAGGTCTAAATATGAATCATAGAGCGGGCGAAAGGCGTCGATGTTGCTAGGATTGAGCAAGTCGTTTGGTCGAAGGTCGTGTTTCTCTAAACTTGGTTCTGGAATATAACAACGTCCGAAGCGTAAGTCCTCTGGTATGTCTCTTAGAATGTTTATCATCTGCAGAGCCTTACCAAACCGAATCCCGTGCTCAAAAAACAATTCTTCTTTCTCTTTGGGCAAATGGATGATATGTGCAAGTGACATTTTTGTCCAAAAGACGCCGACACAGCCTGCAACCTTGTAAGCATAATCATCCAATTCTGTATCCGTCTTCAATGCAGAAATGGTTCCACCTTCCTTTGCAATACCGAACCTTTGTAGGTCAAGAATTTGACCTCCAACAATAACATCAAGGCATTCCAGCATCCTTTGCTGATCTCCATTATCATAAATTGAAAGTGCATCGACAACCTTCTGAACATTTCTCAAGAGTTCTGCCTCGTCTGGATTCGTTTGTATGTTGGCAAGTTCATTAAAGTCAGGAAGTTGCGTTGAGCGCCCCTGTGCAACCTCGTTGTACTGAGTTAACATTTCAATCAGCAGGCTTGTTTCTCCTGCTTTTGAATCGGCTATTGTGTCAGCGACCCTCGCCAGCAAGTAAAGCAAGCCAATTTGCCCACGAATCTTCTTCGGAAGATACTTCAGAGTTGGATAAAACGACCGGGAAGTAGTTTCCAATAATTTGTCGGTTTCCGGGTCTATAAGAACCGACATAGTCTCCCTCCGGTCGTACCACTTACCACTCCCGCATGAAGATTCTCTCTTCTTGATGGGTCATTTGCAAGACATTGAGTAGAAGACTTTAGAATCAGGAATGTTTAGGTTTGTAAGGGTGAGGAGATGGAGTGTAGTTCCTGTGGAGCAGTAATCCCTGACGATTCCATCTTCTGTTCAGAGTGTGGAGCCCGTCAGGAATTCTCCAGAGCAGGTAGTTTCTCGGCAATGGGAACAACAAGTTTGGGCGGTGGTGAAGTCACCGGCGGAAGAGGATTTGGCGTTGTTTCAGGGGAAGCCGTTCGGCAGCAGAGGGAAATACAGCAAGATGGGATGCCGCAAGGAATCCCAGCGGACATCCTCCAAAACATAGCATCGGGAATTCAACAGCAAAATAATCTTCCACCAGGAGGCCAACTCCCACTGCAACAACCCGGCCAATTTCCAAATCAAATGAGCAATCAATTCCCACAGCAGCAACCATTTGTCCCGCAAGGACAGCCCATGCAGCAAAATGTTCCAATTAACGCACAACAAACTGACATCCCTCAGCAACCGCGCGGGCCAACCCTTGCCAGTGGCGCTGCCCCAAGCAACATTACCGACCCACAAATAGGTAACCAACTCGGGGGAACAACCGTTACGAGCAATCCTACTGCATCCCCCACCGATGCGATGGTTAATCGGTTGGCAGAAGCCGAGAGGGCGGTCAAGACTGAACGCAGAAGTCAATGGTTGAGTATGAATCAGTCGAGTGCATCAAATGTTCTTGCCAACCTTGGAGCTGATTTACCATCGCATTTGAAAGACGCTCAGGGGATTACCCCTGCCGCTGAAGTTATCGCTGGAGCAATGGGCCAACCGACCCAAGATGGTCCAAATGATGCACTTCTCCGTCGTATGTGTGAAGTCGCCTCACGTCGTGTTGCACGCAAGCGCGGTGTGGCTGTCGAAACTCCTGAAGCCAAGATCGTCGACGGTGCGCTTGTCGTTAACCTCACCTATGTTGATGACGGACGAGTCCTTGACACGCCAGACGACCTCAGTTCAGCTTTTGAGCATGCAATACAGACCGAAGTTGCGCTCAAAGGCTTCGACATGGCCGTTGAAATTGTTCTCTCATGCATGAAAGACGGGCAACTAACAACAATCGGAGAAGAAGACAAGGTTGAGGATGAAGAGATGTTCGCTTGCGAAGTCTGTGATGGTCTTGTAAAAGCATCGGACACAAAATGCCCACATTGTGGCGCTATTTTTGAAGAAGAGGAAGAAGTTGTCGAACAAACTCGGAAGGGGCCTCCAGGCCCTTCACGTTCTGGGCCCCCGGGGCCTCGAGGAAGAGGACCACCTGGACCTTCAAAATCCGGACCGCCTGGACCATTGAAGGGAGGACCACCAAAAGGTGGGCCTCGTGGGCCATCGAGGAGCGGTGGTCCACCTGGACCAAAGAAAGGAGGGCCACCAGG
>JAKUNY010000077.1 GCA_022451765.1 Candidatus Poseidoniaceae archaeon | reverse complement strand
GAAGTTGGGCCATGTACGCAAGATTTTGAAACTACACTCGTAACCCAACCAGACGGAGCGTGGGCAATTGGCGTATTGTCTCCTCTCGCCTCTTTGATGGCGCTGTTGTTGATACGCTCATCGATACGATCGCATTTGGAAGGTGAAAATCCGGACATAAGCAGCAGTCTCACATCGCGTTCGTTGTACATTGGTTTCCTCGGTAAAGTCATCTCATTCTTCTTGTATGTTGTATTGTTGACCATCCTCACCATAATGCACGGTGATCAAGTCACGTTCATCAACGAAACAATTTGGAGATATGGTGAAGCAAGTTCGTTTGACCGTTTCAAACTGTTCTTGTGGATTTTCAGTTTCGTGATTACCCCGATAGGTATCGCAGTTGAATGCATGATGTTCGTCCACGCCACTCTCAAAGACACCGTATTTGGTATCGACAACAACCTAAGAAAAACGTTCAGAACTGCAGTATTTACTGGTATTGGTCTAGTTGCGTTTATTATTGGTAGTGAGGCAATGGAGAGCATTATTGGTTATGGAATGGCAGGCGGTGTCCTTGTTGGTCTCACGTTACTGATGATTCGAAAACCAATCCTTTCTGTCATTGACACGATCTCTGGTCGTTTCATTCCTTCCAGCCATACTCCGGAAGAGACAGCTTATTTGGATGCGTACGCAACAGCAATGGAAGACATGATCATCACCCCCGAGGAAAGAAAATTACTCAACACGATCGCATCGACGTATGGTCTCAGTGACAAGATTGTGAAACAGTTGGAAACTGAATATGATACTGAATTGGAAGAGGATTGATTGAGTCTCTTCACAAGAGAGCAAAGAGATGTCCCAGACGTAACATCTCTAGGATTCGCAGCAAGAACAGGTTTACATTGAAACCTTGAGTTGTTTACATGCTCAATGAGGAGTTTACCCAGGCTCAAAATAACTATTTAACATAAAATCTTGCAGTAATCATGGGTCATGTCGGCGACATCGTACCATACTACCTACGACAGATTGGTGACATCGATCTTTTCAACGGTCAAACGGTCGGACTCAGCATCGTTCACGCTGGGCTTTCTCTTGTGACATGTTTGGTTCTCCTCGCTCTTGCATCCTTAACAATTCGAGCGCGACCGGAGCGACCAGAAAACCGATTCATGTTTGTGCTATTGGTCGCAGAGGCGTATCGAGTTATGGTCGCATGGTACAACATCTATCCATTCGAAGGGAGCCCTGAATTTATTGAATTTGTCCAATATTTCCGTATTGGTTGGTACATCTGCGGATTGACATGTGTCATGATGTACGTCTGCACGGTTTCGTTTTACCCAATAAAAGGACTGGAATTCATGACAAAACCAATCATCAAAAACAATCTTTGGTGGGCTATTCCTTCGATAGCGACAATCGTATTTACTTCTTTGATTCTTCTTTCCCCGGGTGGAACCGTTGATGTCATTGGCGGTGCATACCACGTGTACTGTGCAGAAGGTACGGTATCGCAGCCCGCTGAAATCATCAGTTCAAAGGGCTCCCCGGATTTGGTCGGTGTTTGTGAGGATTACGCACCTTACGTTTACATGGTTCCAGGCAATTCCACCGCTGGCCAGCTTCTGTTGGTTCTACCAGTGTTCTCAGCGACCTTCGCCATGATTTTTATGCGTAAATCATGGAAATCTCTTGTCAAAGACCCTGAGACAGAGAATCAGGCCATTGAGGCTCGATCCCTTTTCATTGGGTTTGCTGGGAAAGCCATTATCAAAGGGGCGATGACGATAGGAATCATAGCTATGGTGATTATCTTCGGAGACTGGAACTTAGCCGACGTAGGAACCGTTAAGCAAGAATACGGTGAACAAGCATTAACGATTTATGTCTTCATTCTTTATGGATTCCTTTTCAGTATTCTTTTCACAGGTATGCTGGAAGGCTTCATGTTCACGTATGGCATATTGAAAAATGAAATTCTTGGTATTGATGAAACGTTGCGAAAAACATTCAGCACCGCAATATTCGCAACTTTGGGTGGCGTTTCCCTTCTCATCGCATCCGAGCTCATGGAAGATTTTCTAGGAGGAGGCGGACTCATCGGAGCGGTGATTGTAGGTCTACCACTTATCGTCCTACGGAAACCAATTTTTGCAGCCATCAACAGCTTCTCGACGGTGCTGATGCCTGAAGCGTTTACGAAAGCAGAATTGTCGTACATTGAGGCCTACGAAATAGCCATGGAGGACAAGATAATCACTGAAGAAGAACGGAAATTCCTCAAGTTGTCTGCCAAGACACTAGGGCTAGATCAAGATAGAATTGATTACATTGAGTCCTGGTATGATTCAAATCTTGAGGATGAAGAAGAGTAAATCTTCTTCCTAGACTTTTCTCTGTCCATGTGGATATTTTAGTCGGTTCTCAAAGGAATTTTGAATCGTAATGCACTTCCAACTTTCTTGGAATTATTTCTTTCTCAATGAGCGCTCGTATGGCTGCTGTTTCCATGCGAGCACCTCGAATTGTGGTTACGAAAGGAATGTTCAGTTCAACAGCAAGTCGTCGCATCATGTTTCCATCACGAACCGCACCACCAGAGATTGTTGGAACATTGACAATGAAGGAAATATCTCCCCTTCGCATGAGGTCGAGTGCAGCAGGGTGTTTCCTCTCATTGAATCTGTAGACGGTTGTAACTTCGACGTTTGAATTGCGAAGAACATCAGCGGTTCCTGGTGTGGCATAGAGGGTGAATCCAAGGTCAAACAATTCCTCTGCAACTGGAACAAGGGCTTCTTTGTCTTCGTTACGTACTGTGAGGTACACTCCACCAGCACTCGCAACGGGGACTTCGGTTGCAAGCCTTGCTTTGAGATAGGCAATGTCAGCTGAGGTGTCAGATCCATACACTTCACCAGTCGATTTCATTTCAGGACCCGGTGCAGGATCCAATCCTCTGAGTTTGATGAATGGGAAAACAGGTGCCTTCACACAGATTTGACCTGATGTACGTTTTGGAATCGTTTGTTTCGATAGTGGGATTCCAATGGTTACATTTGCAGCAATCTTCGCGAGTGGTAATCCGGAAGATTTTGCTACGAATGGCACGGTTCTAGATGAACGGGGATTAACCTCGAGGACATACAAGTCATCACCTTGAATTGCAAATTGGATGTTGAAGCAGCCTTTTATTTTCAGACCAAGTCCTATGGTTTTTGTCTGCTCCTCAACCCGAGTAAGCATATCTTCACTTATATTCTGTGCGGGAATGAAGCACGTTGAGTCCCCAGAGTGGATACCTGCTTCCTCAAGGTGTTCCATGATTGCTCCAACCAACACGTCCTCTCCATCACTCGCAGCATCAACATCCAATTCTGTTGCATGTCCCAAATACTCATCGACCAAGAGTGGTTTATCTGGAGCAAGATACGCTTCTTTTAGGTAGGCTTCCAATTGAGACTCATTTGAGAGAATTTCCATGCCGCGCCCGCCAAGAACGTAGGATGGGCGTATCAAAACAGGGAATCCAATATGATCGACTGCTTTTCGAATATCATCGGCTGAGGTACCAGTGGATCCATTTGGCATGCGCAATCCGTTTTTCTTAGCGAATGCTTCGAAGCGTTCACGATTACTCGCTTCATCAATCCCATCCACACTCGTTCCAAGAATTTGCACTTCTGCTCCTTTGCCTGCGAGGTGTTTCAGACGTTGTTGAATTGGTTGAGCTAAATTGATTGCAGTTTGTCCGCCGAATTGCAAAAGGATCCCATGTGCTTTTTCTCTAAGGAGAATTTCTGATACACATTCAGATGTGAGTGGATCGAAGTACAACCGATCGGATGTATCGAAGTCCGTTGAGACAGTCTCAGGATTGTTGTTGATGAGAACAGCATCCATGCCAGCAGATCGGATTGCCATTACTGCATGAACACATCCATAATCGAATTCAATACCCTGTCCGATTCGTATGGGCCCCGAACCCATGGCAACCATACGCTGCTTGTTTCGGTTCTCAAGGTCTGGTACATGATCGATGCCATCGTCCTGGTATGGTTCGTAGGTTGAATAGTAGTACGGTGTTTTTGCTGCAAATTCAGCAGCACAAGAATCAACCATTCTGTATCGTGGGTGAATGTTCAATTCATGGCGTCGATGCATTACATTCTCTTCATTGCAATGATCTGGCAATGCTTTCCACCCAGCGGGTTTGAAACCATTGAGCGCATCGGCAATGTGAGCATCACTGAACCCATGTGACTTGTAGCGAATGATCGTGTTGTAATCCATGGAGGAAGGTTGTATGTTCATGTTTACAAGGTCTGATTCCATCTTGGCAATGTGCTCAAAGCGTTGTAAGAACCAGCGTGTAATTCTTGTAATCTCGTGAACTTTTTCTATGCTCCATCCTCTCCGGAAGGCCTCTAGCAGTGCGCCCAAACGGCGGTCAGTTGCAATTCGAAGCCAATCCACAAGTACACTATCTGGAAGTTGTTCGTGGGCTCGTTCAGCCATGCCCTCTCCTTCGGATTCATCTGCTCTTGTTAATGGGCGGGGGTAAGGACATCCTTGCTCCAAGGATGCCCATGCCTTGAGGAAAGCTTCTTCGAAATTTCGCCCAATTGCCATGACTTCACCGGTCGATTTCATTGAGGTTCCAAGGGTTCTGTCAGCGGTTCGGAATTTGTCAAATGGCCATCTGGGTATTTTGACAACAACATAGTCAAGAGTCGGTTCGAACGCTGCTGTGGTTCCTTCTCCAGTGATAGGATTTGGTAATTCATCAAGTGTGTATCCAACTGCAATTTTTGCAGCCATTCGAGCAATAGGATATCCGGTTGCTTTTGAAGCAAGGGCTGACGATCGACTTACACGTGGGTTGACCTCGATGACACGTATCTCTCCAGTGAATTGATTGAATGCGAATTGCACGTTGCAACCACCTTTGATGTTTAATTCACGAATCAATGCAAGAGCTTTGTCACGAAGTTCCTGGTGGTCAGCATCCGAAAACGATTGAAGCGGTGCTACAACAACGGATTCTCCCGTATGTACGCCCATTGGGTCGATGTTTTCCATCGTACAGACAATGGTTGCATTGTCCGCAGTATCTCGCATGACTTCATACTCTAATTCTTTCCATCCGAGAATCGATTCTTCGATAAGCACTTGATTGATCCTTGAGTTACGGAGGCCAAGAGTTGCGATTTCAACGAGTTGACCCATGTCAAATGCCGTCCCACCACCAAGGCCGCCGAGTGTAAAGGCCGGACGAATAAGTATTGGCCACGACCCAAGTTCTTCTGCAGCCTTGATCACTTCCTCCATGGAATTGCACGCAATTGCCTGAGAAATTGGTAAGTCAATCGATTCACATACTTGGTTGAACAATTCCCGGTCTTCGGCTTTGTCAATTGCATCAAGGTCTGAACCAATCAATTCGACACCGAGGCGTTCTAACGTACCATCATGAGACAATTCACTTGCAATGTTGAGCGCAGTTTGGCCACCCATTCCGGCGAGGAGAGCATCGGGTTTCTCAATTTCAAGGATTTTTCGAACGGTGTCGGGCAAGAGTGGTTCAATGTAGACACGGTCTGCCATCTCGGGGTCATTTTGGATTGTTGCGGGGTTTGAATTAACGAGAATAACCTCGTAACCGTCTTCACGCAGAGCCCGAACGGCTTGTGAGCCCGAAAAATCGAATTCAGCGGCTTGACCGATTTTAATGGGCCCAGAGCCAAGGACAAGGATGGTGCTCAAGTCATTTCTCCTTGGCATCAAACACCACCTCGGCGATGCTTGTCAACAAGTTCTCTGAATCGGTCGAACAATGGTTCTGCATCATGCGGCCCTGGGCATGCCTCAGGATGGAATTGAACTGTAAAGCAAGGACGGTTGAGGACATCGAGTCCTTCAACAGTTTTGTCGTTCGCGTTAATGTAGCGCACTTCGACATCATAACCGTGTAAGTTTTCGCTCTCTGGTGAAGTTGCTCCGCTTGGGTGTGCTGCAAGCATACCATTTTGTGGATCGGCTACTGCAAAACCGTGATTCTGGGATGTAATCCAAACGCGTTTAGTTTTCAAATCGACAACGGGCTGGTTCGCTCCACGATGCCCGTATCGCATTTTGTAGGTCTTGAGACCTGATGCAAGTCCCATGAGTTGATGGCCAAGGCAAATGCCCATGACAGGGAGACCCGATGTCACTGCCTTTGCCAATGTTTGGCGCGCACTGGTCGCTTTTCCGGGATGAGCTGGGTCTCCCGGTCCGTTGGAGCAAAAAAGAGCCTCGATAGCATAGCCTTGCAGCTCATTGAATTCAATGTCAGGTGGGCACCAGACCACTTCGAACCGTTGACAAAGATTTCGAAGGATGTTGTACTTCACTCCGCAATCCAAAGCACCGATACGAGGAAGTGGTTGTCCCAAATCATCCATAGCACCAGGATTCAGCACCACGGGCTTATCGATGGACACTAGGTCAACCAAATCCTCAAGCTCGGGTGAGGTCATCACCTCCAACCGCTTGAGCATCTCTTGCTCCTTCTCCTTTGGACCGAAGATGCAGAGAACTGTACCCAACTCACGTACGCGTTTTGTAATCGCCCGAGTGTCAATGTTCTCAATTCCCGGTACGCCGTGTGCTTGCAAGAGTTCAGAGACGGTCCCAATGGAATCGCGATGGTCAGGATCTTGCATCGCATGACGAACAACCACGCCTTTGGGCCAAACGGCTTTTGATTCTGATTTTCCTCCATGGACACCATAATTTCCAATCAAGGGATATGTGAACGTTAGAATCTGCCCCGCCCATGAAGGATCAGTGAGTGATTCTTGGTATCCCATCATTCCAGTGGTAAAAACAAGTTCACCTTCCCCAAACCCTTCAGCACCGAAAAGAGTGCCCTCAAAACGCCCCCCATCTGCGAGCAGGAGGATTCCTTCACCACTCGCTGGTTGCGGTAGACTTGACTTGTGAAACAAAGCGTCGGCGGCATCTGGAAATTCAGGTGCTTCTG
>JAKUNY010000076.1:5676-7094 GCA_022451765.1 Candidatus Poseidoniaceae archaeon | reverse complement strand
CAGCCTAATCAAGACAGTTGTTGTTGGAGATACGGGAGTATGGTCGATGAACCTCAGTCTTCAGGACATGAACGATGCTTCCAACAATCTCAAGTTCAACATGGATGGGCAAACCTTCGGTGGAAGTGCAGAGCCAACGACATTCAGAGTTGAGGTTGGTGAAAACGATGAAGGTTCCAACCTCTTCATGATTATCGGAATCATCATTGGTGCCCTTATTTTGCTGGGTGCAGTCGCTTACTTCTTCGTTGAATTCGAAGACATTGACGACGAAGAATTTGTCACCTCTGAACACGCTGAAGAAGAAGCTGACCCATATGCATGGGGGCGAAAAGAAGCAGTTGAGACTCCTCAGCCACAACCGGTGGTCGTTTCTCAGCAAGCCACACCTCAGGCATCTGGACAGCATCCTGGCTGGTTGTGGGATCAGGAAAGTAACCAGTGGGTTCCAGATCCGAACTACCAATCTCCAAATCAGTAAATCGGGTGTGATTGAATGATTGCCAAACCTGGCGTTCAAGAGAAGGTGTTGCTCCACCTCTTGGATTATGCTGATTTCAAAGAAAAGGTGGAAGTTCCGTTCTCACTTTCGCAAATGGGAATAGCAAACGCTGTTGCCATTGCCCGTTCAAACGTCCCAAGAGCAATTTCTGGGTTGAGGGATCAGGGCTTGCTCGTTGAACGACAGGCTCACGTGCAAGGCGTTAGTCGGAAACGGAAAGCCTACTTTCTCACCGATTCGGGTATCATTGCCGCAGAGGAAACATGGGCACGTCTTCGTGAATTCCAATTCCGATGCATCAACATTGATGGAGAAAGCGTTTCGACGACTCTTGGTGCGGCCCATGAGGTGCTACCGTTTACGATGAGTCCGGTCGACATCATACGATATTTGGATGACAACCTTATTCTCGATGCACGATCGCTTTCTGAGGATCTTATTGAACGAGATTTATCAAAACAGGTCGAGAAACAACTGGTAACATCCCTTGGAGACCTTCCGAGATTGAGACATTTCTTTGGTCGGGAGAAGGAACTCGATAATATGGCAAATCTTCTCGATGCAAGGGCAACGACACTTATGATTCCTGGTATTGCAGGAATTGGAAAAACTACAATCGCTGCAAAACTCATTGAGCGATTCATGCATCGGAGAAATCTGTTGTACCATCGTTGTCAAGATTGGGAAGGTTCTCGTGCTTTGTTCGAATCATTGGCTGAGTGGTTGCTCAACATTGGTGACTCTTCGTTTGCAGATTACCTTGCGGCTACACCGGTTCCAAAACCGGATGATGCGGCGAGAATTCTCATTGATTCATTGGAGAATACTCGAGTAGCATGAAACTCAACTAGCTCCTCTGCACAACTCCTCATCTTCTCCTTCCAACTACCACTTCCAGGTTCGCATTCTCACCCGC
>JAKUNY010000076.1:3141-5666 GCA_022451765.1 Candidatus Poseidoniaceae archaeon | reverse complement strand
ACAAAGTATCGGATGCCATTCTGTTCCAAACAATCCAATCCATGACGCTCGGTTTGCTTGGTAGTGAGGAATCAATCGGTTTGGTCATCTTTTCGCGTTCCTTCAAACCCGTTGTACCCACAAAAGATGCAGAGGGCCGAATTACAAGCCTTGTTCTTCCGCTCGATGGGCTTGACTCTGACTCTGCTCGCAATCTTCTCACTGGATTTGAGGATCTCTCCACCGAGCAATGGCTTCACATCCACGGATTGTCGAGAGGCCACCCATTGGTTTTGGAGTTGATCAACCGAGGAGCATCAGCAGGTGCATTTCACGACACGCTCGAGCATTACGTTACAAAGGAGATCTTCTCAAAACTCTCCGCAGAGCAGAAGCGCGTTCTCACAGTGCTTTCGATTTTCAGAGAAGCCGTAACTTTGGACGCTCTCCTTGCGCATGAATTGGATGTCGACGTGCTCGATAGCCTCGTTGAACAAGGTCTTGCCCGACAGGTCGATACCGATGTTTACGATGTACACGACCTCATCCGAGAATTCTTGGTACGCAGCATTGACGACCAAACCAAGCAATCCGTTCACAGCAATTGTGCTCTCTATTACAGTAAGTTGAGCAAATCATCGGAAACAACCTTGGAACAAATCTACCATGAACTCGCCTCTGAGCATGAACAAGAGGCTATCGAAAAGATCGTTGAATTCGGTCGCCAACTTGTCTCCCAGGGTCACCTCGAATTACTTAGCCTCATCGAAAGTGTAAATCTTGAGCGTTTACAACCTTCCTTGATGGCTCCCATGATGCAGTTGCAAGGTGACATTTTGCTGATGCTCGGCCGATTTGACCAAGCGACTGAAATTTTCGATACTGCAAGCAATGCAGCGAAGGATGCAAAACTCCCCGTCGTTTATTCTGAAATTCTCGGATCGCAAGCCGATATTGCAATGAAACAAGGTCAAACGGACAAAGCCCTCTCTGCTCACAAGGAAGCGCTTGAAGTTCAAGTTGAACTTGGTGATGCAAAGGGAGCTGCACGGACCTACAACAACATGGGCTATTTGTACCGAAGAAAAAACGATCGCACAAAGGCCCTCGAGGCGTACTCAGAGGTCGAAGCAATCATTAGTAGCGATGAATCACTCCTCGGTGCTCAAATTATCCTTGGCCGTGCACTTCTCGATCTGGGGGAGGTTGAACGTGCCCGTAAGCATGCTTTTGAAGCATTTGAACGCACAGACAAAGCGAATGACATGCTTGCGCATGCTCGTGCCCAAGCTCTCCTTGGCCGATACCATGCCAAGATGAGCGATGCTGAAACTTCGATGCATCATTACACAGAATCGTTGAACATCATGTCCGATGTAGGCGACCCTGTTTCGATGGTTGAACTCATGATTCTTCTCGGTGAGGTTCTCGAGGACAGTGGTCGAAGTGAGGAAGCAATCGAACGATATCGAGAGGCCCTTATCATCGCTGAGGCAAATGACCTGCGCATGCAGATTGGAGAATTGTTGTCAAAACTTGGTGGCGTTGCTCCAGATCGTCAACGCCGAATGGAATACTTGCAAAGAGCTCTTGCAGTCTTTCGGGAGTTGGGTGCTCGTACACGTATGCGAGAAGTTCAATCGCAAGTCCACTCTGCAATCATGGGACGTTAGAACATCGGCCGATCCAACTCAAGTGAAATGACACCATTATGGTAAACAACCCATATGGCTTCCACTCCGACCAAGTCCACGGTACCAGTGTGAGGTGCAGATGCTGTACCCGATAACGAACGTTCAGTATCCAATTCACCTTGTTTATCATGCAAAATCAAGAGGGTATCCGTCAATTCCAACGAGAACTGGGATTGACCCGCCTCGGTTGCTCTCCAGTAAACGCGCTCAGCATAAGATGAATTGTCAATTCTGCTTGCGACGTCCGTTCGTTCGATAGCGGCAGATAAATCGTTCATGTTTGCGTCGATTGCTTCAACATTCCAACGCTCACGAGTTGCTGTTTCAATGTCATAAATCCACAAACTGAACATAGTAAGGAGAAGAACGCCGAGTAGGAACGTGAAGACATATCCAAGCTCAGTAGCAGCACCTTCACGGTTCCTTTGCAGGGATGTGGTGTTCAAGCGATCACCTCAGAGACATGTGCATCCAATGTCGAAATTTGCAATGAGAATTGAATGGGGTCTCCACCGGTGTGCCACACGGCCTCCATTGTTCCATATCCTGGGTCCGGAACCCAGCCAACATAATCGCTCAGTAGATCCAATCGGCCAGGATAAATCGTCCAATCTTCACTTGCCTGCAAACCTTGTGTCGAGGACTCTGCGATGGCGCCGCCATACGGTTCTGCCAAACACCTTCGAACCTCATAGGCTATGACGCTTGCGAGCGAGGTTCGTTTGGTGAGTGTTACTTGCATCTCAAGAACACCTCCACCCACAGCAGAGTCACTCGTTGGATGAAGCGCAGGAATCGTGGCAGCAAATCTTGGACCTGGACCTCCACGGTCTGCGGGCGGGACAATGACGG
>JAKUNY010000076.1:1726-3131 GCA_022451765.1 Candidatus Poseidoniaceae archaeon | reverse complement strand
TTCAGGATGGTTTTTCAATACCGCACCGCAACTCATGGCGACCTCCATTCCTGTGTCGGTTTATTGAAATTCATACACAAACCGGGAGATTTGCATCACCCATGCACTGCCAATTGGTGTGTACGGTTCTTCGACAATCAGGCCATACAATTCAATCTGCATGCTTGCAGGATACGCTCCTGAAGTCCAAGCCTCTTGTAAATCAACAATGCTACGACCCCCCATACTTGTCCATGGCATGGTTAAATCAACCCATCCCGAAGCTGTAACATCGATGCCCACACATCGTCTTGCTCCGTCATGGAGTCCATCGAGTAATCCAATCGAGCCGTGTTCGATAACTGCATAAACACCATGACCTTCTGTGGTATTGACATAAACCGATTGTCCATTGACTGGAATCGATACGGACGTCCCAGAATTGAGAATCGTTTGGTTTTCCGGCAAGGTTGAGGCGTTGATGATGGATTGTTCACCGTTGCTTCGTAATTCTATGTTGAAACTGTTTGAATTGTTGGAGTGAATTTGCAACCCCGATTCCATGCCCGTATCAATCGCTCCGAGGTCGTACACACCTGTGGGTGTTTCAGTGCTGGTCCAGGTGACAGAAATAGGTAAGTCACTCTTCAACGTGCTTGCACCATCAAGACCGGCTGGTGGCCAAGAAAGAGCATAGCTGCTCATTTCATCAATCGTAACTCCAGAACCTCTCCAAGTCACAATCGCAGGCTCGTTGTTTGGATTCGAAAGCAAGAGATATCCATCACTGACTGGAGGGATAAACGATGTTCCATGAATCGAACCAGTAAGGCTCTTCCACGATGTAGACCCCTCATCACCGATCGAGAGCATCAACTGCGCTTCTGTTGTTGTCGTGATGTGAACCACTTGAGGAATGTCCAGATTGAGTGTCTTCTCCCATGAAGTTCGAACGTTGAGCAAATCGGATGGAAGGCCCACTTCGGTAAACTCCCCGAATCCCCCGTTTCCATGGACCATTACCAATTCTTCCGCAACGATGTTCATATGAACCGTACCTGCTGGTAGCGGTAGCGCCCACGATCGTCCTAGTCCGTTTGCATTGGCGTCCGTAGGTCGCGCTTCGGTGACTCCGAGACCTCCTCGCATCCAGTAGACAACGAGTTCTTGTGATGACTCAATCGACCAATTAGCGCTGTCCAGCGTCCATTCTTCAACATCATCAACAAACAATTGCGCAGTATCTTGAACAACTCCATTTCGAAGAACATCGATTCCTATTGGTCCAAGAGGGAAAGTGAGGCCAGGTTTTGTTGTCAAGATCACACTTTCTGCCCAAGATGGTGCGGTGTAATGGTAGGGCCGGTCTGGACAAAGTCGAAGATCGGAAAAGCACGCCGTAGAGGAAGTCGATTCAGGGTGACGC
>JAKUNY010000076.1:0-1716 GCA_022451765.1 Candidatus Poseidoniaceae archaeon | reverse complement strand
GAGCATGTCATCAAAATCAAGAACATCACGTATTCTAAAGGAATGGCTCTCTTCCCATGTGGATGAATACCACATACCGCTCCGCATCATGTCCCAGGACAGCGCACCATCGACAGGAACAAACTCTTGGGTAACAACATCGCCGGGCATACCTTGCTCGGACAATGTGGTGGTTTGGTGATTGAACTGCGTCATTTGAGCTGACATGTCGTGTCGTTCCACACTTCCTTCCAATTCCTCAATCACTGGAATCATCGTGACCATCATGAGACTAATGATTGAAACAACGCCACCAAAGAGCAAGACGGTTGCGATGGCTGCTGAAACGGCTTCGTCATTGCGATGAAGATCCATCATGCATTCACCACCAGTCGTCGGACATCGATTTCCAATGAGAGGGCCTGACCTTGAGTTTCGACGGTCAAACCATCGATACCACTGGCGCGCTGGTAGGGGGTAATTCCTACAAATTCACCAAGTGTTCCGGCCGCTCGATTGATGGTGTAATCGTTTAACCAAACATCGTGGTATTGGGGATCAATGACAGAATGCAGCGTGTTCTTGACCTTGATGTTAAGATTGTATGATTAGCCAGTAAACAATTGGATTGGACCGACAGACTCCACCTTAAACCCAACATTAGGTCCATTCCCGAGCGCTTCAGCGAGGCGAACGTCCGTTAGAACCAATGAAAGGCGGGTTGAGCCATCCACGAGTGTATCGAGGCGTAGCCGAGGCGCCTCTTCAATCGACCACGGAGTGCTTGGATCCTTTGTAATGCGAGCATCGTTGATGAGCGCGATTTGGTTCATTCCACCATCGATTGCGGTACTGATGCTGATTCCTGAGAGAACAAAACGAGACCATCTGTGGACATGTTCACCAGCAGCATTGTAAAAATCGATGATAAGATAGGATTCACTGTCTAGGTCGTGATCAATTGTGCTCCACTCGTAACTTGATGTGACCGCAAAACTGGTTTGTTCGGTTGAAGTATGTACAGAAATACTGGTGACGGTTTCATTGAATGCTAAAAATTCGAAAGAACTTGCATTCAATTCAATGACATTCACAACCTCGTTGGGTGTCAAATCCGATGCTATGATCCATTCTTCAACCAGATTCGCTGGGTTAATTGAGGACGATTTTAACGATAGAGCTTGGCGGGTTCCAGTCCCGTTCGGCGAGTCTCCGACAACATCAAAGCGGTCTTCGACACGATCGGCGATGTTGCTTGCACTGTTCCAGTTCGTGTTATCATTGAATGCAACAAGGTAGGGATTGAGGAAAACCCAGACGCCTCCCATGATGGTAACGACCATTGCGAGCATCATGATGACGCCGAGGATTTCACTCACAGCATCGTCATCTTTTGCTGTGCTTTGGCGGCGCATCTTGACCTCCCCTCACTCCCTGTAGTTCTTCGGCTTCATTTAGGTATTGACATGGGGGTTGTTGATTCACGGCAATTCTCGTTGAATACGCTGGATGGCGTTTGTTGCAAAACCATCACCATCACGGCGGCCAATAAAATGGGAAAATTGTGGACCGTCTTGCATCGAGATGTTGATGTCGCCCTCATAGACTTCATCGATTTCAAACAGAACGGTTGATTCGGCAAGGTGAGGCGCATTGTTCATTTCAGACAGGTGCGTAAGGGTAATACTGCGTGTGTCATCGGTGCAAACTTGTTTGAGGAATTCACCGGTTTGGGCG
>JAKUNY010000075.1 GCA_022451765.1 Candidatus Poseidoniaceae archaeon | reverse complement strand
GGTTGTTAACCATGCTCGAAGCTTGGCCAGATTGCATCCTTGTTGCTGATGAAATTTACGATGGCGTTGATTTTTCGAATCGCCAGGGTAGTGCTGCTAGTTGTTCAAAATTGACTCCAGTTGTAACAATGAACGGGGTTTCAAAGGTCTACTACGCGCCCGGCTGGAGAATCGGTTACATGGCAATTCACGATCCAAAATCAACCATGGCATCCATCCGGGATGGAATTGAGCGAATCTTACGTTCGCGTCTGTGTGCATCAACACCGGCTCAACTTGGGTTTTTGGCAGGCCTCAACCAAGACCGTTCGTGGATGAAAGAATATTCGAAGACGGTCAAAGAGCGAAGGGACGTCTGTTTGGACCGTATCGCATCCATCGAAGGGTTGGAAGTTGAGGCTCCGGAAGGAGCGTTTTACATGTTCGTTCGCTTGACTGACGAGAAATGGAAAGACAACGACAAGGAATTTGTTTTGCAATTGCTTCATGAGGAACATGTCCTGCTTGTTCATGGTTCTGGCTTTAGCAGAGACAAAGGCAAAGGCCACGTGCGGCTTGTTTTCCTACCCGATGTTCAAACCCTGCATACAGCATTTGACCGTATAGATTCATTTCTTCTTCGACACAGGCGCACCTGAGGTGTGGCGGCGAAGTATTCATCATGAATAATCTCGGCCTTTGTCTCATGCGGAAGTCGGTTGTTGCGTTGCTGCTCGCAGCCATAACGCTCATTCCATTAGCGTCAGCATCATCGGTGGCCAAGCCAACTGATTTTGATGTGATGTATCTCTATCCCCTCTTTCTTGCTCTTCTCATTGCAGCTTTGCTTTGGAAATTCTTTGTTCCTCGTCAACTTTCAGCCCTTCAAGTCGCGTTTGAAATCGATGATAACTTGTACGAAGTTCATCGGTTGACACGAACAGTCGACGATGCTCGAGATATTCTGCAACAGGGACGTGTAGCATTCGGTGTCGGGTTGTACATGATGGGAATGCTCGGAGTGTTGTTGCTGATATCCGAACTTCTATTCCAACCTGATGTATATTTCGAGCCGAATCTGTGGATCATCGGTTTGTTTGTCTTGCTTCCAATTTTGATTTCTCCATGGGAAACAATGAACGCGCAACTTGCTGGAAAAGGGGACACAAGAATCGGAGCAACAACGATTGGAACAGGAATCCGTCGCATTATGACACTGAGCATTCTCGTGTCTGCAACGATTATTACCCTCATCTACGGAATAAATCAAACCACCCGACGAAGCACACCGGTATGGCTTGCGATCACAATGCTGGTTTTCATGGCGCCAACCATTCTCGCTTACGGGCGAATCATGGGCGCATCTTGGAACATGTTGCTTCTCAATAAATGGAGAACAGCAAACGGTCGTCGGAATCCGATCGACCCAGATAAGCCATCCTTTGTCAACCGATTGTTCTCTCTTCTCTTGGTACTCTTCCTCATCACGATGCCAGTTACCGCTCTGAACGGCATTGTAACGGTCTTCCATGTCCTCTACAACAGTCCTGACAACGCGGAGGAAATTCTCAACTATGGCGGGATCATTGGTCATTCAATCTATGAGCGAATTGACCTTATTTCTGAGATTTTGTTTCATTGGGAATTCATCAAATCAATGCCACAATTCTTGTCGCTCTATCTTTCATTAAACATCGCAATCGTTGGATTAGCGTTTATTTTTGAACTAACACGAAACCTGATTCTCGGAGGTCAAACTTTTGGAGGCATGTTTGGAGTTACACTGGATACACCACGTGAAATTCGTACAGAAGAATCTGCGCAGGGCCGACAAATCGCCTTCGCATTCGCTGGCTTCTCTGGCTACACAGTTCTGCTCCTTATTCTCGTCTGCTACAAAGAATTTGGAGATTTGATGCCATTCACATCCAATCTTGAGAGTCAAGGATTCAACGAGGAAATGAGGTTATTGTCAACATGGATGTTCATTGCGGTAGGAAATTCAGTCTTCCTGTTCACATGGCTGTTGTCGATTGCGCGCCTTTCGCCTCTGCGTCAAATTCGATTTGACTTGGATCCTGAGGACCGCCGTGAGGGTGCAGTTATGCTTGCGGGTGGTGATTGGATGCGAGAGTACATCGACAACGCAGCCCTTCAGGAAGATTTGGATGGATTGATCCGCTTTCAAAAGCAATCCATCGAAGGAGATCAATCACTTGTTCGTCATGAAAAAGCTCGTGCAAAGATGTGGGAATCTGCAATTCGAGGTCTTTGGCCGAAATCAATTGAAGAAGCCAAGAAAGTGCTTGCACAATCCGGTGGAGACGACGATGAAGCAAGGATGCTCATCGCTACAGGTCACATTGCGACTCGAAGGCTTGATGCAGCGCGAGGTGCTCTTCGTGGTTTGCAACAACCTGAAGGATACGATGAACCCGAACTTCTTGCGTTCATTTGTGAATGGCTCGATCCGTGGAATGGAAGTGTTGATGAAGATGATTTGTGGGATTGGGAAAACAACTCGACCATCGACCACCTCAATGAAAAAATGCGGATGCTGAGGTATTGGGCTCCCTCGTACTCGAAAGAGGCTCCACAGCATACTGACAAGATATCCCTTGTTTCATCCATCTCAAACATCGCAACGCTACGAATGCAGCGTCGCCACGAAGAAGCCTTGGAACTCGCCCTTGAAGCGGTTAAACAAGACCCTCTTGGTGTGAGACCTCGCATCGCAGCAGCATTGTGTTTGCTCGATCGTGGCGATTGGCATCAGGCGCTCTCAATTTACAGAGAGCTTCGCGAGAGCGATGTCAACGATCCTCGTGTAAAGGCACTCTCAGTGATATTAGGGCATGAAGCAGATACGGAAGACATTGAGGTTTCTCTCGTTCTCGAGAAGGGTAAATCGCTTCGTCGATGGCTGGATGACGCACCTGTCAACCCAGTCGCTGGTTTGGCCACGAAAGGTGGAATCGATGAGGCAATCAATGCCAACGTGATGATCGTATCGCACGAGGCGGTCCGTCGGGGTATGACACCAAGATATTCTCCTTCCTTGTTTGCAAGAATCATTCAGTTTTTCCTATTGCCGATGATCTATGTGGTCATTGGTATTGGTTTGGATTCTATCTACGGCCCAACGGAAGGTGCAGTTGCTGCTTTGACGTTGTTTGTTTTACAATTTGGGCTCCACCGATTCAATCGACAACAGCGAAAGCAAATCCATCACCGTGATCAACGTTCCTTGGTGGAATATGCCAAAATGATGAAACGTTTCAAAGTCAAACCAAACAGAGAAAACATACCAGTAGGGACACATCTTCTCTTATCAGGTCTCCTCGTCACCGTAAACGGTGTTGTTCTCGACATCGGTCTTCCGGGATGGATGACTGAACGCTTACCAAAGGACTCGGACAAAACCATTCGCTCAAGGCTAAATCGCACCGCATTATCCATTTCGAAGAATCGGCCTGGGAAACTTTCTGTCCTTTCATCCGGATGGTGGCTCAAACGACCAAAAGAAGAGGACGGCGACATGCCAGCACTTGAACGCTTGATTGGACCGGTGGCTTACAGAGGCAGGCAGACAATGGTTCAGAAGAAAACAACTACCCTGAACAAGTCAACAAGCATAGGGCCAAGCAAAACTCCGGTCTCGGAATTGAATCTCTCGAAACGTAATGTACCTACGCACACCTTCGCTAGTGAGCGCTCGACCTACTCCGGCCCTCGTCGACCAGGGCAACGACGGAAATGAGCAGCGTTCTTCACAGACTTCATGAACCTCTTTGGTGTGGTTGATTTAATGACCAATCTTTCACCTCGGGAATCCGTCAATGCCGTTCTCACAGCCTCCGCTCAAAGCACAAACCTGTACGGTCATGGGCTAGGAATGATCGCTTCGGAAAACATTATTTCGCCGAACGTAAAACGAGCGATAAATTCTGATTTACACGGAAGGTATGCGGAGGGATTACCGGGCAAGCGGTACTACCAAGGTTGCGATGATTTCGATACAATCGAAGACATTGGAATCAACTTAGCGAAGAAGGTATTCCGGGCAAATTTTGCGAACATTCAATCAATCTCCGGGACGGTTTCCAACATTGGTGCACTCAAAGCACTCGCTAAACCTGGTGATTCAATTACCGCAGTATCAACAGCCGATGGAGGTCACATCTCGCACGCACGAATGGGGGCTGTAGGTCTTCGTGACCTCAATGTTTCAACCTACCCATGGGACGAAGAACGAATGGAACCAGACATCGATGCATCCTGTGCACTTATCAGAGAAATTCAACCAAGGATTGCCCTTGTCGGGCAATCCGTCTTTTTGTTCCCTACCCCATTGAAGGAACTCGCTGATGCCGCACATGAGGTGGGTTCAACAGTTATGTACGATGGAGCGCACGTCCTCGGCCTCATTGCTGGAGGTGTATTCCAAGATCCGCTACGCGAGGGTGCTGATGTCATGACAGGTTCGTCGCACAAAACCTTCCCCGGGCCGCAAGGCGGATTTTTGCTCTCTTCGAGTGAGGATGAGGCGTTCCATCGTCGTTTGAACAATGCTATGTTTCCAGGTGTTTGTTCATCGTATCACCTGCATCATGTTGCTGGTAAAGTCGTCGCAATGGCAGAGTTTGAAGCCTTTGGACAAGCCTATGCAACCGACATCGTTCGGAACGCCAAGAAGTTTGGAGAATCCCTTGCTTCAGAAGGATTCGATGTTCTCGCAGAATCGCGTGGTTACACAGCATCTCATCAAGTCCTGACCCGTCACGGCGCTGTTGATTCAGGTGCGGGGGCTGTCGCTGCTAAACGTTTAGAGGAGGCTGGAATTATTACCAACATGAACATGCTCCCAGGTGATACGAAAGCCATGAATGCCTCTGGCTTGAGGTTGGGTGTCCAAGAGCTTACTCGTGTCGGCATGGGCGTGAATGAAATGGCAGAAGTAGCATCATTGTATGCTCGTATCTTAATTCATGGTGAAGACCCCAAATCCGTCCGAAACGATGTGAAGCATCTCAAATCGGATTTCCAGTATGTTCAATATTGCTTCGATTCGGAATCAATGCCAGCATACGAAGGGATGTGAATTGCATCGATCCAAGTTTGGGCTTGCAAAGGTACCCAAAACACGGCCTTCTTTGTCATACAAAATTTGGTGAAATTATCATATGGCGTCAACATGAATTTCATGCATGGTGGCAAATCTTTGAAGCTTCAATGCAACATCCTTTGAGTAGAACACTTGTGAATGCTGTTGTAGATTCGCTTGAAATCTTACAATATCTTCCAACCAATCGTGGGATTTTCTGGAAGAAAAAGTTCAAATCAGAACTAAATCAACTTTCATCACTACTAGGGTGGGGCGCGATTGAGAGGAGTGACCAACGTGTTGTTCGAAGTGCGCATCCACTCCTTTCTGTGGCAGTGGGCCAATATGCATTTGAAACGTACCACCAAAGTCGTTTCAAGGTACGATGGATTGAACCACGCTCCCAAATCGTTCAACTTGAATTCGAACCGACACCCGATTTGGCTGCACCACAAAATCATAATCCATTTCCATGGTCTTCCGACGCGAGAAGCCAAGAATCTGGAAACCCCATCGACTTGGTTCAAAGCCACAATGGTAACGAATTACAAATGGAAGGGGAGCGCGTGTTGTTAATTCCAACACTTGCTCTTGAACGATTCTTGTCGGCCAGTGTACCATACGCACCGGAGACAGAAGAGGGCTGGTTTCATCACACAATCGATTCATTTGTTTCTTTTGAGAACCTCTTGAAGATCACAATAAAGACAACGGCAGCCATGTTCTTGCAAAGCGAGCAGCCGGTTTACATCATTGATAGCACAAGTTGGGACTCGTATGTAGAGCACTATCTTGTGGAAGTCGGATGGGGAAATGTAACCATTGCGGATTACAACGCTTCAAGCCTCGCACTTCATTGCACCGTCAACCGTGGGTGCAACGTCCCGTTCACAATCGGCATGATTTGCGGATTATGGGAGCGTGCTCATGGTCGAAGTTATAAAATAAACATCCAAGAAAAGAATGATATGTTTTCCATTGAAATCGAGTCGCTCTTGGAGTATCAAAACCAATGATTGCCTCTCATGTGGACGATTGTTTATTGAGCAAACAAGGTCAAGGTTCATAACCGAATCATGTCGTCGATGGAATAGTCAAGGCGCGGAGGCTTCATCCTATGTCACTCAATCACAATCAAATGGCTTATGCTGCAATCATTTCAACGTTGATTTTTGGTTCCCTTTTTGTAGGGATTAGTGGATTCTATCAGACCTCTTCTGGAGTAGGTGATTTTGACAGTGCAGCGGAAGAGGACATAAATCCAAACATCGCAATTCAATCTGAAGTTCCAGTCGATAACGATGAAGATGTGGGGGACGGTCTTCCCGATATTCTCGAAGAATCCCAATACGGTACAGACCCCAATGACATTGATACAGACGATGATGGAATGAGCGACGGATGGGAAGTCAAACACGGATTAAACCCGCTCGATAATGGCGAAGCCGATAATGAAGAAGAGGAAACAGGCGCCACAAATACTGCTGATGATGCTGAAGTAAGCAACGAAAGCGACTCTTGGCCCGATCCAAACCAAGGAAAATATGGTGATCCTGACAATGATGGTCTTACCAATGAACAAGAAGCAGAACTCGGAACAGATCCACAACGTGCTGATTCAGACAACGATGGGTTGAACGACCGTTGGGAATCACTCTACACGATGGAGGTCTCTTCACCCGATGGCAACATCACGTTGTTCAACCCACTTTCAGGCAACTGGGGTTGCACACTCCTCAACGGTCCACTTGAACAAACATTATCAGACATACTCGAAGACTTCGAGGGAGCGCCAACATGGGAGGAACTTGAGAATCCATTTGGAAAGCACTCATGTGACCAAGTCCTTGATTTCGATGACGATGGACTGCTCAATTTCCAACAGGAGCAGTACCGAACAAACCCTGCTGCAAAAGATTCAGACAGTGACATGCTACCGCATATTCTCGAAATCAACAACGCCAACATGATTCTCGATTTCCAACTCGGAGCAACTTGTGGTGAACCGGTCATAACACCTCCATCCCAGCGTCTGCCCACTCCTGCTCCGTTTGCGGATGAAGTTAGTGCAGCATGGTTCATGTCCGATATGGACGGCGATGGTTATCTAAACGGTCCCAGCGATTATGATACCGATGGCGATGGCATGCCCGATGGATTCGA
>JAKUNY010000074.1 GCA_022451765.1 Candidatus Poseidoniaceae archaeon | reverse complement strand
TTGAATCAGGCGATATCTCTCGGATCGCCGAAGTCGATGGAATCTCAATCAAGCGTGCATTGTCTCTTGCGCGTGAATACAACGGGGCTGAGGCTACGTTTCTTGCAACACCAGAAGCGGAGAAACTACACGGGCAACTCATTGCTTCCATGCAGCGGTTTGCTTCAAATGGGGCGAGTTCTTCGAGAATGCAGATGTTGATGCCGCTCCACCAAGTGGAGACGCGTCGCGAACGTTGCAAAGAGATGCTCGCATTTGCCGAAGAAGCCCCACAAGCATTTGTTCACCTCCGTTCAATGTTCAAAGATTTGAGTTACACTCGAAGACCAGCACAACGATATGAGCGAGTTATTGTTAGTCAACAAGAACACCCTGAATGGAGCCAGTACGTACGTATCCTAACCCCGGGTGCTCAAGAGTCATGGAAAGACTACACTGTCTTCAAAACCGTTACTTGGGTTGGTCGACACGGCCCTGAAGATGTGCCTCCTGGATGGCTGGTGTTACCGGAAAACGGACGTTCAGATGTCATGATTCCCGAGTATACTCTAGACTGGTTCACGAACAATCGCAAGGCGCTCAAGGTCATCCTCGACCTCATGCAATGGAGGAACGAAGACGAGAAGGCTCTTCACCCGACGCTGGAGAAAATCTTCCACGTTACTGAAGGTTTGGAACAACTCACGACCGTCTTTGCCATGATGACCGATTCCGGTGACATCGAAACAATGGAAGCGATTCGGGATGGGTTATGGAAAACTGCAAAGCAATTGGAAGACGATTTGAATCAGAGAATTACAGCGGGTATGGAATCTACATCCCTTGATTTGACGGGTTCTGACATGCTCGAAGCCCTCGCTGATGCTGCAACATTCCAACGAAAACTGGCATCAGCCACACAGGACGTTATCGTGGATATTCTCGAACAGGGTCGAAGTGAACTGTCTGCATATCTTGAACCAAGTGGATTACAAACACCGTTTGATCTCTTCGCCTCGAATTGGCCGGTAAAACTCAACCGCTCTGTTTTGGATAAAATCAATGATGAGTTGGAACGGCGTATCAACGACAGCCGCAACGACCATCTCCTTCGATTGGCGACAAAATTAGCAGACCTCAAACCGCTCTGTGAAACAGCAATTCAGCGGCTTATCGAACATGATATGTGGTACAGCATCGCTTCTTGGGCGCGTCACAACAATGCCACACTTCCAGAATTGGTTCAACATGGCATTTGGTTTGATCAAGGACGGCATCTGTTCATCGAAGGCGAAGTTCAACCCGTCAACTATGGGTTAGGCCTAGCAGCACCGAAAGGCGATCGCCAATCCATCGCCCTCCTCACAGGAGCAAACAGTGGAGGAAAGACAACGCTGCTTGAGCTGGTTGCTCATATCGCAATCTTGGCACACATGGGGCTTCCAGTACCTGCAGAACACGCGCTTATTGGTCGCGTCGAGGCCTTGCATGTGCTCGCGAAATCAAGCGGAACGCAGAGTGCAGGCGCCCTCGAGACAACCTTGGTTGATCTTGCTCAAGTCGTCAGCAACACACAACCTAAACTGATTCTGGCTGATGAGCTTGAGGCGATTACTGAACCTGGCGCCGGTGCAAGAATCATTGCGGGGATGCTGCGAGCCGCTCAACAGCAATCGGATACAAGCATGGTACTCGTTACCCACCTTGCACCTGCAATTCTTGAGGCCTATGGCAGCGATGATTTGCGAATTGATGGTATTGAGGCCAAGGGGTTGGATGAACATCTCGAACTTATTGTTGACCGTACACCTCAGCGGAATTGTCTCGCTCGATCGACACCTGAACTTATTGTCCGCAGATTGGTTGAACGATCCTCTGGCGATGCAAAGGCTGTCTTTGGTGACATCTTGTCACTCTTTTAGTCAACACACTCGACCGCTGTCACTTGAGTAATTGAGCATTGGTACCTGGAATAAATCATCGCAAGTTCGCTCGATGAGCGGTAGCGTGAGTGTGCTTTGAGACCAATCAATCGTCACTGCTCCCGAGGCTGCAGGTGATGGAACATAGTCCTCTCCCGTTTGGGTCACTGTCAAAAGAATTCCTTCTCCAGCTTGAAGAACGACATCCATCGGCATAAACTCCATCATAGCCGTAACTGAAGAGAACGGTATCAAGACTTCTTGGCCAGATCGGCCTCCTGCATGGAATCGCAAATCCATCACTGCATGGCCGAGATGCATCCCGGTACCATCCGTCATTTCAATGAAAAGATGTCCCCCGGACAGACCGGGTGTTGCATCTATGTGGAAGGTTGGCATTCCAATTATTCGAGTCTCATTTTCGAATGGACCGTAACTGAGTGTTACTGAACTAGTCGCTGAAACCGTGGAACCAGTTGGAGCGAGGTCGCTTCCGGTCAATTCAAGATTTTCGACGTCCATTGGCGGGTAGGTTTGTTCAAACCGCCATCCGCCTCGATTGTCCTGCATCTCAACACCGAGTGTAGGGGCGCGACCCTCTCCTTTGAGGTACCAATCGAACCAGTAAAGCATCTCATCAGCCCAGTCCCATCGGAGCGTGTAAGGATAGGCCTCCGCACCTCGACCTGACCCTTGTGATGAGTGTCCCTCAACACGGTCGGGATAATCATGTGCCCATTGTCCTGCGAGTGTTTTGATTTCGATACCTGCGTTTTCGACTTGTTGATGAACAGGGAACGACATGTGAGGATCGACGTTCCAATCTTGCATGCCTTGAATCAGGTACACTGAACCGTTGTAGTTCTGAAGTACGCGATCGAGGAAGGAACGTTCCGTCCAGTACGTGTTTCCTGCATAATCGACCATGCCACCACTGAGGTAGGCAGCAGGACCATTGGCGTATCCTTGTATGTAACCCTCGCAAAGGGTATGGCTGTCTTCCGTATCTCCATCGATTCCAAACGAACCGTAAACACCGTTGTGCATAATCATCCCACGGGCTTCCATACTTCCATTGCGCCACATCAATTCATGGACACCGATCAATCCGGACATTGGAACAATGGTTGCAAGATGAGGATTTCCGAATGTTGCTGCCTGCCAGGGCGTTGACCCATCGTATGATTTACCGATGATACCGACGTTTCCGTTTGACCATGATTGCGTTCCTAGCCAAGTAACTGCAGCGTCAATACCGCGCTGTTCGTCAGTTCCCATAAGATCCATGCAGTGATTTGACTCACCTGTTCCGAATACGGAAACTTGGGCTACACCGAAGCCGTGTGGGACGTAGTTTTCAATCAGCATTCGGCCCAGCCGATTGGCAGGCGTCAATGCATCAACGTCTCCGTCGTTGTAGTAGGGTCCAATCTCTGCGATGACGGGAACCAAGCACTGCTCGCTCAAATTCTCTGTAGAGGAATAATCGCATCCTTCAATCACCGGTAGCCAAAGGCCAAGGTGAACCACTGCCCCTCCGGCAGCTCCAGCACCTCCATCTGCGATGGTGATGCTCGGAACATCAACGTAAACGGACTGAACGGGTCCAATGTCGAAAGTCCCGTTAACAGTTACTCGTGAGAAGACGTCTGTGTCGTCGTAAACGAGGCTGGAACGATCCCAGGGTTCTGGGTAACTCTCGTTGCTGGGAACTTCTCCCATGTTTTGGAGATCTTCTCCAAAGCATCCCGACAGAAGGGATGGGAGAACAAAAATCATCAGCAGAGATATGCTTCGCATTGATACCACCGTCTCAAAACCGACATAAGACGCTTTTCGCCTTATGCTATTTCTTCTGAATCTCTCTCTTCAAGTTCTGCTCGCACTTCGTCCATGTTTAGTTCCTGAAGTTTTCCAATCAAATCCCTTAGAGCGTCTTCGGGGAGTGCTCCTGGTTGCATAAAGACACCGATGCCTTCCTTGAATGCGATGGTGGTTGGTATGGAGCGGATTCCAAAAGAGCCTGCAAGTGCTTGCTCGACCTCTGTGTCGACCTTCGCAAATACTACGTCTGGGAATTCTTCAGATACGCGTTCAAACACAGGTGCGTAAGCTCTGCAAGGGCCACACCATTCAGCCCAGAAGTCGATGATGACCAGATTGTTTCCTTCGACTATTTCAGTGAAGGAAGAATTCTGCATTTCCAATGTTGCCATGCTTTGTCCTGAGGGTCAAAGTATATTTGCTCATGCATTTTACCAAAGACCTCAATCGACGGGTTGATGTGCTTAATGAACAAGGCAGGGTTATGAGCAGAGTGTCCTCAATCGTCACAGCATTTCTTCTTCTCTGTGTTGTGATGGCGCCTCATGGGCACTCGCAAGAAACAGCCGAAGACGAGGCATCAGCCCAATCCATCATCATCTCTGAAGTTCTTGCCTCACCTAATGGAATGAAGAACAACGAAACCTGCTCGAATTGTTACAATGCTACTGATTGGAACGGAGATGGTGAATATGGGAAGTTCTCTGACCAGTTCATCGAATTACACAACCCAACATCAAATCCAATCAACATCTCAAACTGGGTCCTTGACGACATAGCAGATGGTGGTAGTGCCCCCTGCCAGTTGGCCAGAAACACCATCATTCAGCCTGGGGAGTATGTTTCTGTCTTCATCAATGCTTCAAGGATTGAGTTGGATTATTACGACGGAGACACGGTGAATCTGTACAATGATCAAGGTACACTCGTCGATGCTTTGTCCTACCCAGCTCGAGACTCATGGTACGGGAACTCCTACGTTCCATTGGACAATGGAACCATATGGAAGGTTCGACCTCCAACACCAGGGTATGCGCAAAACGAATCGTTTGGTGTCGCGCAGAACATGATCGGTTGCTTTGGAATAAGCGATGGAGGGTATGTCGATTCAATGCTTCTCAAAGGGCGCGTCGTTACAATGAACAGCATTTCTGATGTCATCAATGAAGGACATGTACTTGTTCAAAATGGCAAGATTACAGCAGTATGGGGTGGGGATAACATTCCACAAAATGTTGACCTAACCGGTGTTCCGGTAATCGAGACCAATGGAACCATCTATCCGGGTTTAATCGATACCCACAACCACATGCACTACAACCACATTCCATTGTGGGACTTTGAGGTTCATACCTCTGTAACCTCAGAGGAGGGAGGTTATTCCAACCGGAACCAATGGAAGAACAATCCGAATTACAAACGCGATATCTCTTGGATGAAGACGTTCGTCCAAACAGCATCAATGTGGAACATGGCAGATCAACAGATGAAGTATGCTGAAGTGATGGCCGTCGCAGGTGGCGTCACCTCGGTGCAAGGTTCGCCCGCTAGCAACACGGACGCCTGGGACAGCATGCTGTCGAGAAACATTGAGTTGTACAATTTTGGTGGCGATGGAATCCATACAAAGGTTACAACACTTGAATCTGATTACACCGGCAACCATATCACGTCTGGCAACGCCAGCGGGAGCTTGAACGCTGGGTACTGGCAGTTGTCCGATGGTGTAGATGAAGGAAGCCGTGCAGAATTTGATATTCTGGTCCAAAACAACCTGCTTGTTGGGGAATTGATCGTCATCCATGGGACTGCATTAACTTCTGTTGAGTTCGAAAAAATGGGCCAAGTCGGTGCTGACCTTGCTTGGTCACCGCTCTCAAATCTGCTTCTTTATGGAGATACGACCGATGTTGTAGCTGCAGACCAAGCTGGAGTACGAATTTCTCTGGCCCCTGATTGGGGACCAAGTGGCTCAAAGAATGTCCTTCACGAACTGAAGATTGCAGACATGTGGAATACCAACAATCTTGGGTCCTATTTCTCTGATTACGAACTTGCTGCAATGGTGACAAAGAATCCGGCTCTCGCAAGCAACTGGCATAATTACGTTGGAACCATCAATGCGGGATTGTATGCAGACCTCGTTGTACTGGATACTTTCCATCAAGACCCCTACAGAAACCTAATCGAAGCCATCGATGCAGATGTTCGGCTAACAATCGTGAACGGGCAACCTGTGTTTGGTGATGTTGATCTCATGTCTGAGCTCAAAGGAGATGATTGGGAGTTGGTTGAGGGACCAGGTTTCAACAAAGCCGTCGATGTCACAGACCGTTCCATTCCGGAAGGCACGCAATCCTGGGCTACCATTCTTCAAGACATGGAAATGGCGATGGAACTCAATCCGGATGATATCGCATCCACATGGTCATCCAGCACAGACAGTTATTCATCCATGCAAGGCAATGTCCTCAACAGTATTTTCACAACTGGCGATACTCGTCATTTTGGAGTCATTACGGGGTCAAATCATGCGAACACGCATATTAATTTGGCTCAACTCGAAAATTACTACGACATACCGATGGAAAACGGGGATCGTACAGGTGTGAATGTTGTCCTTGAGCCTCAAGACAACACGGGAGGTTCAACAATCACCGATCCGGTCGATACCACACCGGTGGATAACGATAACAGCGATGACGGCAACGACGACGCAGATACCGGTGGCGATTCGGCCCGCGATTCTGAGTGTCCTCCAAACTGTATCCTTGGCGAGGATGTTGAAGATGCTTCAGCGGAAGAATCTTCTTTGTTTGGTGCTGAAGCGCTGCTTGCAATCATCGTTATTGCTTTGCTCGTTGCAATTGGGCTCATCACACGAAACACTGAGGAAGATGAGCAAATAGATGCTGACCAAACCGTCATTATTGAGAAAGAATGGAGTGATGAAAACAAGCAATTCATACCGGAATTACCGCCGCTCGCCCCTCCACCTTCAATCGAAGAGGAATGATCACTGAAGGTCCCATGTCGGACCTTCCGCAGTATCGGTTACCACCACACCAAGTTCACTCAACTGGTCTCGAATAGCATCCGCTCGTGACCAATCTTTGTCTGCCCTTGCATCGCTTCTCTCAACCAGCAGGGCCTCGACTTGGTCAGCGATTTCCGCTTTGCGTGGATCTTCCTCTGGTTCGGCCAGGAGAAGATCTGGAGATGGTAAAATCCCGAGGATGTTCCCTGCAGTCTCCTCGAGCCATTCTTTTGCATAATTGCCAATTGCCCGCTTATCTCCATCATCGGTACCAAGCGTCATGAGGTGTTGCAATTGTTTCGTCGCTGCAAGCACTTTCGCAACAGCATCTCGACTGTTGAAATCGGCATCCATGGCTTGAGCAAAACCTTCAGCGAGTCGTTCGAGCAGACCAACAAGCCCGACACGTGGCGCAAGATGATGTTCGGGCTGCTGCTCTTCAACGCGATCATCCTCGAGCGGCGCAAGTTCGGCCCGCTCGGCTGGAACATCCGGTACGCGTTCGACGAGTCGGACCTCGAGACGAGCATTGCGATCATGCGCCGCTTCCGCAACGAGCAGGCCGAGATCCCGTGGGACGC
>JAKUNY010000073.1 GCA_022451765.1 Candidatus Poseidoniaceae archaeon | reverse complement strand
GATGTTGCTGAACCACCGCCCGAAGGTTTCCTTGAAGAATTCAGTGAAACACTCGGCATCCCGAAAACCATGTCAATTGTCATCTTGTTCTTGGTTGGCTTGGTAATTGTACTCGCTTCGTTCCTGTTAATCACACGACGTGCCCCCTCTGAGGTACTGGAAACACCCTCCACGAAAGCTTGGGATACAACACCGTTACCAAGCTATTCCGAAGCAGAAATACCGGCGTATGAACAACCAGTACAGTCTCAAGCACCAGAGCAACCCATCGCTCCAACTGAACAACCTGTTGTTCACCAAGGACCGCCACTGCCAGCAAGTGGGGTACCCGAAGGTTGGACGATGGAACAGTGGGCGTACTACGGAGAGCAATACCTCGCCGCAAACCAAGCACCTGCACCTACCATTCAACCGACACCTTCAATGACTACTACCTCTGCAACAAACACAAATCTCTCCAACCTTTTGGATGATTTGGACTTGTGATACGAATGGGGAATCTGTGGCAATTCTTTGGACTTCCAGATCCTGATGCTGGTGTTGTCACACAATCTCCTAAAGAACCAGATGCCACCCAAAATCAGCGCCTCACGGGTACTCCATCCGATGTTCCTGAGCCTGTCATCGAAGTAGTTCAGTCTCAACCAACGCCGGTTCAAACGCATGCATGGAACGGACCGTTGACACCTGATGGGGAGCCGTTTCACGATCTCTCCAATCATGGCACTCGCCTCAAGATACGCCCTATTCGAGCCCTGCGTTATGTCAAACCCGACAATAAACATCGAATACGCACCCGTGAGATTGCACAGCGAGTTCTCCAAGGAGACACTGTTATTGTGGACTTACGGACACTGGTTCACATGGAATCGCATCAGCAGGCATGTCGAAGGGAATTACGAGTTATGTGTGAACAAACAGGTGTTGGCGTCTTCGCCTTGGATACCGAAGACAAATTATTGTTGATTCCTGGAGCAGATGTTGTCGTTGATATTGAAAAGCATGAATTGGGTCTTACTCGATTACTGAATGCGATGTGAGGTGAGGGATTGGAAAATCGAAAGCAATTTGCTGGTTCGTATCTTGAACTGTTTACCTCTTCGATGTTCTTCTTCATCGCATTGACGTTTCTTCTCTCATGGTTGACTTTTTTTTCACCGTATGAGCTGTTTCTGGAAGAAAACCAAGACAAATTGTCCATGATGAATTATGTTCTCATCATCCTCTTTGCTTTGGGCCCACTGATGGGGATTCTAGCCGGAATCGCCTTTGATACACTCCCACTCGTGTACAACATCCCATCCTTTGAAAAAACGACTATGAGGCACTTTTTGCAACTAAATGGAATAGGTCAGTTGTTCATACACGTAGGCATTTACACGGGGAAATGGTCGATGTTTGTCGAACTCTCAGGAATTGGAATCATTTTGATGTGTTTGGCTTTGCTTACGTTGACCTCATCCGCCATGGATATCGTCAAGCAAAAGAGCAAGTCAGGAGAAGTTGGTGTCTTTTCGTACGCCCCAGGTCTTGTTCTCGTCATTTGCGCATCGTTTATTGCAATGTCGTGGTTTACTCGAGAAATTACTGGGATGATCGAGGTTGGAGTTGCGTTTATTGTAGCTATTTTTTGTACGATGATGATGTCGACCACCTTGCTTTCTCATTTCAATCGAAGGCTCGGGTGGAATGCCACTAACCCTCGCACGCTTAGCGTTCGATTTTTGTCACTTCTTGTTCTGGGATTTGGTTACGTATTGATCAGTTTCCTTCGAGCACGGGATACTGTATCCGAGGACCTCATCGATGTTTGGTTTTCCCTTGTGATCATGAATGTATTCTTCATGATGAATCCAATAAAAGTCATGCGATTTTCGATTGGAAATTACTCAAAACCGCACTCTCGATTTGTTCTGATTGGATACTTGCTATTGCCGCTTCTTTCCATTGTTTCAGTTGCCCCAATATGGACAGGGCACGGTGGTCTCGGTAACATTCAGCCAACACACTGGCTTCTTATCGCCTATTCCTGCTTTTTCATCGTGTGTGGCTTTGCGATTTATCTTCACCAGGATCACCTTCATTCTTCTCCGTCTTCTCGGGTAACGCACTGGCATCTTGTCTTTATGTTCTTGGCTTCAGGAGCGTTGATGACCTGGACGTTGTACGACGATGCAGTCTTGTTAAACGAAGAATACATGCCGGTCTATACTTGGATAGCGATACAAAGCGTCGCATCTGTTCTTTTGGCAGTTTTGTTTATTCGAGATACGCTCTTTCCCGCTGACAATTGGCACCGAATGCCGATGTTTTATGACCGGCTCATCGAAAACAACGACTGAAGCTCTTCGAGATACTGAAGAGATGCCTGTGTAAATCCAAGAACGGTTGTCTCTGAACCTTCGACGAGTTTCGCATACTCACCCATCATACCGGCCAAATCGTATGCACCAGCTTTGCCTACCCACGAGTCCGATTCGATCAATTCCACCAAGACATCATCCGAGAAGTCTTCAACCTCGACCAGGGCATACTCGACGGTCGTTTTCCATTGACCAAAAGCATGAACCATCGTCGCTGACCATACCCTGTGTCGACTGCCTCGTAATCGAAGCAACATTCCGACTGCCTCTTCCTTGGAACGCGGTTTTCCGAGCGCTTCTCGGGCGTCGTCGGGATCCTCAACAAGCGTGTCTGCCACAACAACGACATCAAATGAAGCATCCAACTTCACAGCATTTGCTTTCCTTGAAACGACCTGTTCAACTTGGTCCGATATAAATCCACGAGGGACGGTTTCATTCACATCCTTGAGTGCGTTCTGTTCAATGTTTGAGAAACGCTCACGCAAGATTGATCCTCGGCGCTCAGAGGCAGATGCGAGTAGTATGCGCACAAACTACGGACATCAAGAATGCACATCAGACTTTTCAAACAATTTGAGGGTGAGTTTCAAGTGTTGAATGGTTTTGCTAGAAGCGGGGCGGAGTTATGGACATCATGGGACGAATTCCTACGCACATAGAAGGGCTCGATGACAACATGCAGGGAGGGATTCCAAAAGGACACATCTGCATCGTTGCGGGTGCCTCTGGTGCGATGAAATCCAGTGTTACATTCTCGATGCTCTACAATGCCGTATTGTACGGAGAAACCAGTGGAATTTACGTCACCCTTGAACAAGGCAAAGAATCACTTAGAGCCCACATGTCGAACATGGGAATGAACGTTGATGATCCACGTGTCCGCAATCGAATCGCTATCATTGATTTGTCCGACCTGCGCGTCCAACTTGATGAACAGGGGATGAGCAAGCGTGTCGATTGGATGGGTCAACTCATCAAACAATTAACGAACTACAGAAAATCAATTGGGTTTGAATTGCTGGTCTTCGATTCACTTGGAGCATTTTTTACGCTCACAAAGATGGAAAACCCTCGAGATGAGATTTTTCGTCTTTTTGAAGCCGTGCGACGTCTTGAACTAACCTCTTTCTTCATTTGCGAAATGACTGGGGAAAATCACAAGCAATTCGGCGAGTACGGTGTTGAAGATTATCTCTCTGACGGCGTCATTCACTTGGTCATGGATCGAAAAGAAGACGATGTTCAACGAAAGTTGGGCATCATCAAAATGCGCCACACTCGACACGCTCTTGGCTACAAGCCGTTCAGTTGGAAACAGGAAGAGCAACGTTTTACTGTCCTTTGATCATTCCACTGTGACAGATTTTGCTAGGTTACGTGGACGGTCGACGTCATTATCCAGCGCAAGGGCTGCATGATACGCAATCAACTGTGTCGGCAAAACCGTGAGAAGGGGTGTAAGCATCGGAATCGTCGAAGGAATTGCGATACTGACGTCACCAACTTCTGAAATTGGGTCTCCCTCTTCGTGAATGAGAATTATTTTCGCTCCACGAGCTTTGCATTCATGGATTGCATTGAGTGTACGATCTTGAACTCCATCGTTCGGAGCAATGACAACAACAGGCGAATTTTACTCGATCAAGGCAATCGGTCCATGTTTCATTTCACCCGCAGGATAAGCCAGACAGGGGATGTATGCGATTTCCATCAACTTGAGAGCACCCTCTGAGGCTACCGGTGAAGAAATACCTCTTCCGAGAAATAAAACACTCTTTGATTGTACAATTAAGTCTACTGCAGCCTGTATTGGCCCAGGATTGTCGAGGTAACTACGAATTTTTTCTGGTACTTTTCGCATCTCTCTGGCAATCGATTTCCCCTTTGTTTTTGAAAGATGTCGACTTCGTCCGAGTTGGAGTGAAAACAAAGCAAGGGCCCCTACCATATTGGTAAATGCCTTGGTCGAGGCTACTGATTGTTCTGGACCTGAATGAATGTAGACACCCTTGCCACATTGTCGGGCTATGCTCGAGCCAACGACGTTGACAATCCCATATACATCTGCGCCTTTCCGTTGAATTTCTTTGACTGCGGATAGCGTATCGGCAGTTTCTCCAGATTGCGAAATAGCAAGATGGAGGGCTTTGGGATTGATGACCGGATCATTTGCATTAAACTCGCTTGCAACATGAGAGACTGCTGGGATTCGTGCCCATTGTTCGACAAGAATCTGCCCAATCTGGGCTGCATGCAAAGCGGTTCCACATCCGATGAGTCGGACATGGGGCAACTGTGAGAGGTCCTGAGGTCGGATTTGAAGTCCACCCAAAGCCGAGGTCCCTTCACTATGGCGAAGCCTACCCGAAATACAGTGCTGCAACGATTGCGATTGTTCGTGGATTTCCTTCAGCATAAAGTGTGGGTAGTCACCAAGTTCGCTCTCACCCCATTCCTCTTCCAAATGCAATATCTTTGACTTCACTTTCTTGCCGTCCACCTGCATAACCTGAAAATCGAGGGCGTCCAGTTTCGCAATCTGCCCATCCTCAAGAGCAACCAATTGATCTGTATGTTCCCGAATAGCATGCGGATCACTCGAGATGAACATCTCATCCTTACCTCGACCGATAATCAAAGGCGAACCATTGCGAGCACACAAGACATAGTCATAGTCTTCGAACAAAACACAAAGACCCCATGTTCCTCTGGCCATCGAAAGGACGTTTTGAAGCGCCTGAAGCGGGTCTTTTCCTTGATTCAACTCCATCGCAATAAAATGACAGAAGATTTCTGAATCCGTTTCTGAATTCAACTGAACTCCTAATTTTACCAGACGCTTTCGCAAGAAATCTGAATTTTGAAGAATCCCGTTGTGGACGATTGCGACCTTACCATCGTTGCTTAGGTGGGGATGAGCGTTTTCCTTCGTAACGCCTCCATGCGTCGCCCAGCGGGTGTGAGCAATACCCATTGTTCCTTTAAACCGAGGCAGTGAAGAAGCCATCTCGGAAATCTTGCCGATGTCTTTGTAGGGTTGCAAACTGCCGTTCTTGACCACGACGCCGCTTGAGTCATAGCCTCGGTACTCAAGGCGGAGCAATCCCTTGACAAGGAGTTCAGAAGCGTTCCTATCCCCAATGTATCCGAATATTCCGCACATTCTACCGCCTCAGAGACTGAATTTTTCTCCACAAATTGGGCATACAACTTGCGCTCGCATCATATCAGTAACAGGGAAATTTGCATTGCACGCAGGGCAAACGGCTTGACGTCGGAGCGGCGGTAGTTCAGCTAATGGTGGTAAGGCTCCCAAGTCAACTTCTGGAACAGGCGGTAGAGTCGGAACAATCTCTGCGTCTTGAATCGCAGGGAGTGGAAGAGGCGACGGGAGCGGGGGTAATCCCGTACTTGCAATGATCTCAGCAATTTCTCTCTCTTGCTTTCGTTTCATCCTTCGATTCAGCCGTGCATTGCCTTCACCTGCGATGCTCTTCGCCTCGAGTTCCTCTAACAGTGTAGGCTCCTCCATTTCAACTTGAATTGGAGCGCTCACTGGTACAGACGCAACCAATTCTTCTTCGAAATCATCATCATCTTCGACTTGGACCAGAATTGCGATTTCGTCGTCCTCTACTTCTTCATCATCCAATGCAATATCCTCTTTTTTGGTTGAGCGGAGGGAGATAACAACCAAAGTGAAGAGAATGAGGAGGAAAGCTACCAATCCGAGGAAAATTCTGACCTTGGTCTCGTCCGAACCTGGCAGTGGCTCTAAGAGTTGCTCAAGCAAGGATTGAGGTTCCTCAGCCTCTTGTTCTGAGTCAACGAGGAATTTTTGCATTGAGAATCGACCAGTCTCGGAGACAAGGAATAGAATGCCATCTTGGTTGTTCATACTGTACCCCAGCACACCGTTCTCCGAAACGATGTTTCCAAGACCAATCACCGGTTGATCGTTCTCAATTTTCAAAAGACCGTATCGAGCGACCTGCCCTCGAATTGTAATCTCGTCGAAGATGACTTCAATCAAATGCCCTCTTGGATTGTAAATAACCATGGTTGCCCCTGGTGCTTGGACTCGCTCAACATCTTCGTCCCAATCACCGGTTGTGGCGATTGTGACAACCTCTGCATTTTCGCCCGCACCCTCAATCCAAGACGCAAACATCGTTTGTTCTGAATTGTGTTCCACGATTGCAATCTGAGCAGAGGATGCCTCGTCTCCGATTGAGGATTGATACGACCATGAACTGGACAGAAGGTCTCCCCTTGTGTACATCAACCCACTTCGAGCGATGCCGGTCACGTCGTTTCGTTCCTCCTGGTAGAGGATGTGCAAGGTATCGCCATCGAGGGTGGAAGCAAGCGAATCACCATCGTCAGGATGTATGTCAACATTGGAGATGTGGTTTCTTGGTTCGCTCCAACTCAGACCCTCATCTGGATTTGATGAGTGAATGCTAAAGATTGATGTTAAATCGCTCCAGGAACCGCCGGTTGAGATGTTTCGGTGGTATCCTGAGAGAACCATTGTGTTCTCATCTTCGGTAAGGTCAAGTCCCCAATATTTTCCTTCAGAGATTTTCAAAGGAGTTAGATGTTTGTGAATAGGTAGCATCTGACCTGTTGACGAAAAGGAAGTCATTGCAATGTTGGTCATGTAGTAACCCTGTTCGGATTGTTCACGACTTGTCCAAGCAGCATGAACCAATCCATCCTCTCGCTGATAAACGTCGAGTTCGCCCTCCCAGTTGTCATCGATGAGTGTATCTGTGAGGAGCAACAAACCATCGCTGAGTGAACGAACATGCAACTCGCCATCAACTGAAGTAAAGACCAACGTAGAGGATTCGATTCCTGCGAATGCAACAGGGTATTCTCCGTTCGCCAACGAGAGCGTCGTAGAACCAACAACCGACGATACATCGCTGACTACAACACTGAACGTGTATTGGCTAAAGTCACTCTCAACACCGTCTCCGGTCAGTGTAGCACGATACAAAATAACCCCAACGTCGTTTGCTAT
>JAKUNY010000072.1 GCA_022451765.1 Candidatus Poseidoniaceae archaeon | reverse complement strand
CGACGTCTTACCACGGGCCAAAGGTGGCGTTGCTGTCCACCCATATCAAGAAAAACAAGCAACTGGATTCGTTCATCGAGCAACTCAAACCTCACCATTCCACCGTTTTGTCTGAACTCGGCGTGCGACTTGATGAGAACAATGTCATCCACCTGCGTCTTTGTCTTGAATCCATCATCGGTCAGCAGGTGGTCCTCCTCGAACCAACACAAAAGAAACCGGTGGTCAAGATTCGAATCAAGCTGGCAGTTTACCCGGGACAAAATGTTGAGTCCATTGCTGCAAGTATTTTCGGCTAGCCTAAACTGAGAATGACAGAAAAAAAGCATTCAAGTACTTGGTGTCGCTGCTCGTAGTATGACTCACGTTGTTACATCAGCATGCGTAGACCACAAGTACCAAGATTGCGTTGCAGTATGCCCTGTTGAAGCATTCCGCGAAATGGATACCTACCTCATCATCGACCCTGACGAATGCATCGATTGTGGCGCTTGCGTTCCTGAGTGCCCCGTGGAAGCCATTTTCGCCGACACAGATGTTCCCGATGAAGAAGAGGAATGGATCGACAAAAACGAAACAGAGTCCGCAGATGCTCCAATCGCTGAAGGAGATTCGCCTGTCCTTGGTTCTTGATTCCTCTATGGTTCTTAACCAACCTTCTTGAAGGGGTAAACCCCCGCAAGGATTGATACTCATGACACGTACAGATTTTACACAACTCCGCCACGGTAGCGACCTGCTCAAGCGAGGATTTGCTCGCATGCAACAAGGGGGCGTCATCATGGACGTTGTCGATGCTGCTCAGGCTGCTGTCGCAGAAGACGCCGGTGCCGTCGCAGTTATGGCATTGGAGCGTGTTCCGGCGGACATTCGCAAAGCAGGCGGTGTCGCTCGAATGAGCCATCCCGACATGATTCTAGGAATCCTCGATTGGACATCCATTCCCGTCATGGCCAAGGCTCGCATTGGCCACGAAGGCGAAGCTCGTATTCTCGAAGCAATGGGAGTTGACATGGTTGATGAGTCCGAAGTATTGACGCCTGCGGATCCGTTCTTCCACATCAACAAGAAGGACTATGATATCCCATTCGTCTGTGGTGCGACTGAACTCGGCGAAGCAGTTCGCCGTAGCCATGAAGGAGCAGCAAGGATTCGTACAAAAGGTGAGGCTGGGACCGGAAACCTCGTGGCAGCCGTAACACACTCCCGTCTGATTACACAAGAAATCAAGCAAGTTCAATCGATGGACGATGAACTGTTGGACGAGACTGCGGATCTCATACTGGAACGATACCGTGTCCTTGCGGACACATCCAAACTTCCAGGGACACATCTCGAAACACCGTTCGGAACGATCGATGAAACCATGCGATCATCCATTCGAGGCGTCCTTGATGAAGTAAAATCGCTCGGGCGACTACCCGTTGTTACCTTCTCAGCCGGAGGTATTGCCACACCCGCAGACGCATCGCACATGATGCGAATGGGCTTGGACGGTATCTTTGTTGGGTCTGGAATTTTCAAGTCGGACGACCCTCCCAACATGGCCGATGCAATTGTCATGGCAACTGCTCACTACGATGATGCGAACAAAGTCGCAGAAGCAATGGCCATGACTGAAGGCGATCCAATGAAGGGTGATGAACTCGAAACGCTTGAGATTCGACTCGATCAGCGTGGCTGGTAATCACTCGAGCGGAGTATCCACGCTTACGTCACCCAGTGTCCACTTCAGGGTCTTTATGACACCTTCCAGGGCTTTGAAATTACGAGCAGCATCCTTCATCCCATCACGGTCGCCACGCTCACGACAGTCCTCGAAGAAATTCTTCCACTTCCTCATCTTTTTCTCAGCACGCGCAAGCATGGTCTCAATTTCTTCCCATGTCCGGTCGTACGTTCGTTCTGTTGCCATTGCCTCCTTCATGTCACGAGGGTATTAGAACTAAATCCCTGCTATGAAAAGAATTCAATCGTTTTTGAGGCGTTCATCATCGCCCAAAATAACGTTGGCTGCAGACACATTTGCAGATACGACAGCACCCGGTGAGAGGATGCAGTTCTCAAGTTGCGCACCTTCCTCAACCCTCGATCCGTTCATCAATACACATTTTACTAAAACCGAATTTGGCCCAACAAACGCGTTTTGGGCTATTACCGATTCTTCAACGTTTGAATCATCAGAAACCTCAGCTGTAGGATGGAAGAACGAACCCTGCACGATTCGGCTACCTTCAGGCAGCGGAAATGGAAGTTCGTCTCTTTGTTGAATCAAAACATTTTGAGCACGGATCAATTCCTGAGGGGAACCAACATCAAACCACACACCGTTGATGGCTTGAGCGTACATTGGCCAACCCATGTCGAGCAATCGAGGGAAAAGATTCTTTGAAAAATCGTATTTCTCTCCTTCAGGAACCAATGCCATCACCTCTGGCTCAAGGATGTACAATCCAGCATTGATGACGTTGCTGAATGCTTCCTCTGGTGTCGGCTTTTCTTTGAACTTACGAATGTACCCTTCACGAAGTTGCCCATCAACCTCTCCATTGTTTGTTGGCGACAGTCCAACGATACCAAATGGACTGGGGTCTTCAACTTCCCACAATGCCATCGTCGCTTTCGCTCCGCTACGCTTGTGTGCTTCGATCAACGATGCAACATCAAAGGAGGCGACAGAATCGCCAGATCCGATGATCACTGTTTCAGTAATCTCGTTCAGTAGCAATCGAACACTTCCAGCAGTACCCATGGGAGTGGATTCTTGATTAATGCGAGCACTGCAGTGCTCAGCATTCCAGCCCTTGACGTGTTCTGCAAGCATCTCTCCACGATAGCCTGTGGTTACGATAATGTTGTCAACGCCTCCCTGAACCATTGAATCCTTGACAAAATCAATGACAGGACGCCCTAAAACCTCAACCATTGGCTTTGGCCGAGCATCTGTAATTGGACGTAGACGGGAGCCTTGGCCACCGGCCATGATAATTCCAAGCATGTCGATCAACGACGTCGACGACCAGCCGACATATCGATACGGCCCATCTTCTTCTTCTTTCCACCACGTCGTGGAGCATTTGCGGCGGAAGTTTCTTCTTGACCCATTCCACCAAAAGTAAGTGTTCCTTCACTTAGTAGACTGGTGATTAATTCATCCGCTACTTCCTCTGATTCAGCACCGGTTTTGAGACTCTTTGTCACTGCGTTGTTGTGCTCGGTCATCCAAGACTTTCGCTCTTCACGAGCCATGTTCAACTCGTCACGGACTTTGTTGACATCGGTCATCATCTCATCAATCTTGGAATGTGTTTCATCAGCCTTTGCACGCAAGGCAACGTACTCATTGTGATGCCGATCGCCTTCTGCTTTGAGGAAATCACGATGCGAGAATGCCTCATCGACTTCTTTGGACTTTTCATCAGCACGTCCGACTGCCTCAAGCATTGCTTGGTGGGCGGCGTCGGCCTCAGCCTTGAGGGTTTTAATCGCTGCATCAAGATCCTCCAAATCGACAGCAACCAGTTCAAAAGCTTCGACATCCGGAGCAAGCTCCTGAATGCGACGATGCATAATCTTGATTTTTTCCATCGTCTCCTTTTCTTTCTTCGGACCCATTGCCGAGGTGTTGTAGAGGTTTTCAAGCTGGGCCACATCACGCTTAAGCTGTGCGTGTTCTGCTGTAGCACTCTTTTTCTCACTCTTTTCTCCACGGCGACCTTTGGCTTGTCCAATCACGGATTTGATTTGATCCTGGATGGCATTTCGCTTCTCTTTGAACATACGAACTTCGGTACGGATAGCCTTGACTTCAGCCAGAACAAGATCGACCTTTTCTCGGTGTTCCTTGTACTGTGCTTGAACAGCGTTTCGTTGTTCTGCAGCCGAACGTGCATCGGAACTGAAATTGTTCCTTACTTCTCGCAACTTGCGTACCTTGGCTTCCATCGCATGCAAGCGGTCTCGCAAGTCTGCATCAGGACGTTCCTCTGCTTGGTCTTTCGAACCCAACATATCACTGCGTAGTGGTTTTGCATTTCAAACCTGTGGCTTGCTATGCCCGAATCAAACATTGAAGATTTCAAGCATTTCAAGCACTGTTGCGAGAGTGATAACTAGGGCGCCCATCACTTGGGTTGAGAGAGTTACAATCCTGCGAAGGCGGCGACGGAACTCGTTGCGAACGTTGACATTGATTTGACGTCCAATCAGAAGATCTCCACTGACTTCCTCAAGCCGAACAGAGACAGTGGCTTCACCAAATCGTTCTGGGAGGAGCGTTTGCCAGGCCATTGTACCATCTCGCAGCAGTCCTGTCATCTTTCCGAGAACATCCTCGTTGCCCTCAATGGCAATGGGCAGAGACTCGCTCGACCACCACATCTCTTTGCCGGGAGCCAAATCATAACGCATTGAAATTTGATTGGGTCGAAAATCCGGCGATTGAACTCTGAACACGACGGTTCTGCTTTTCTTTGAAAGATTGTGCATGAAAACAAATAGATTCGCACGCTTGGTCACGACGTTTTCCAAATCAACTTCGAATACAAGGTCTTTGAGTGCTGGCGGGCGTCCGAACTCCATGTCCTGCTCGATACGGTCAATCAGACGGAAGAAGGCTGGACACTGCTGCTGCGCATGTTCAATCAGTTCAAGCCAGAGCTCAAGGCTAAACGATTTATCATCCAAGAGGAGGTCTGCTCCGTCTTCCTTGAGAACTTCCTCAAGCTCGAGCCGCACGGTCTTGGAATCAAGCCCGTTGTAATGCCTGTACAACGTCATGAGGACTTTTTCACGTGCGAAGTCATGCTTGATTCCGCGTTTGACAAAACCCTGTACTGAGCGCATAAGCTCATCGTATTTTGATCGAAGAAGTGGGTCGAGATGTGTTCGAATCATATCATCAAACACACCTTCCAGTGTTGAAGGATGCACGGGTGCTTCGAAAGCATCCAACAAGCCTGACTTGTGAACCATGTTGAATCGGTTCTGCCTTGTGTTCATGTGGAAGCCAACAGCGAGCAGCAGCATACCCCATGATGCAAGAAAGAGATTCTCGCCAAGCGAAGTCTGGAGTCCAATGATCAACCCGACGCCAAGTCCGATGCAGCTCAGCAGACCGGTTGTGAACGAAAGTGAGTGCATACGCAGTTGCTTGTGAATGCGGTGTGCCATCCCATCGTATCCATGAAGGGCTTCGATGCTCTGATGTCGCTTAACCGACGCTTCAACCTCATGGACAAACGCAGCGTATGAGAGCGCAATGCGATAGCGATGAATTCCAAGAGCAAGCAACCATCCTATTCCTACAACGGTTCCTAGCAACAACAAGGTTGAGCTGAACGATTGCCCAACCGATGGTTCGATGCTGGATTCCCACCAATTCGGGTCTGTTCCTTCGTACGCCCATGAGCCAATAAGAATGAACAAGCAAAAAGCAGGAAGAAGCAAGGTAAGTCGTAATCCTAACGAAATTAGTTGGTTGTCGATGGAGAGCAGTACACGTTCTCGTTCAAACAAAGGAGAGGGCATGTCATCGTTCGAAACCTCGACAGTTGTTTCGCTCACACAAAGTCCTTGATGGTTGAACTCAAAAGCATTCGGGGCCGATTTCTAAGAATGGCTCAATTCTTGTTCCTTTGTGTCTGCACGATAATGCTCTTGGCGATAGTGTCGCTTAGGAGCATCTCTTGCCCACTGATGGAGTAGACATCTTCCCCGTGCGATACGATTACGTCGCCAAGGTTCATCGAGGAATTTATCAGTGATTTCAAAGCCTCAGAAAGCAGGATGCCTTGGATTGTTCCTGACTCATTTACTTTGAGATTCGACAACTCGAGGTGGGTTTGTTGGAAGGCTTTGACACGTTGCTCCAAATGTTCGCCCGACTTCGGGATGTCCCGGCCACTTGGATCTTGTTGCGGATCTCCGAGCAGAACTGTTAATGCAACCTCCAAGTCATCATCGATTGCGTGTTCAAGTCTGCAAGCCGTCTCATGCATGTTTCCATCGAATGGAATTCGGTCCAGCAACACTTCAGCAAGGCGATGGCGTCGCTTCATCATCTGCCCATGCACAAGACCTTTTGCAGTTAATTTTGCACCCTTGTACCGCTCATAATCCATGAACCCTTTTGCCGATAATCTTTGGATCATTTCGGTGGCTGAAGCAGGTGAAACACCGAGGCGCTCAGCCAAATCTCCGGTACGGACGCGTGCCGATGCATCATCTTCGTAAAATTCGTACATCGTCTCAAGATATTCATCTTCAAATTCTTGAAAGTGTCCGGCCATGATTTGGCCTCGTGGTTCTGGAATTCAAGACTTTCTCTGTATCCTATGATGCAGAAAAGACGTGGGAACAGGTTGGACAGCGAACTGAGCCTTTGTAGGAGGAAGGAACGCGGAGTTTGGAAGAACATTTTGGACAAGCAATCTCCACTTTCGTTTGTGTCGTTTCTTGTTCAGGTTCCACATCATCAATCGCATCCAATTCTTCGTCAATATCGAGAGATTCTTGTGCTTAAACCGTGAACTTTTCAGAGCAGTCCGGACATCGCACTACTCCTGAGTAATCTCCTGGAATCCGCAACGTTCTGTCACAAGCGGGACAGGATGTTTCTATGGGCTCAACCTTCTTTTCTGGCTTTGGCTGCGCCTTCTTTTCCTTGACGGGTTTCATTGAGTCTAATTGGCCTGTTGCTCGCCTCAAGTGGAGAACAAGAATGATGCAACACGCAACTGCCGCACCACCTCCAATGGCAACAAATGGAACGTCAGATGCGGCATCCTCGACTACTCGAGGAGAAACCAGTATGCTTTGTTCATCCATGACGACAATCCCATCGTATCGCCATTCTGCGTCCAAGATCATCTCGTTACCGTTCGGAACCACAAATGTGAGGTCAAGGTTCCTCGAAGAACTGGCTTGTAAGGGCTCAGTAGGGAGTTGTCCAAGAAGGAGGCCACTGCTGTCGGTTAGGTAAAGGAAGCCCGACGGTCCAGCCACCGGACCTGTGTTTTGAATCATGATGGTCACCGTGACCACCTCCCCCTCAACGGGTTCCCTTGGAAGTGTAATTGGATTGATTTGAAGAGAATATTCAGCTTCGACCGTCTCCAACATTGATGTGGCGATGTAACTGCTGGTTGATGCGGTCCAATCGACAGGTTCCATTCGAATCAAAACCGTATCACCCTGAATTTCTCCAAGCACAGTTTGCCCGCTGAGTGTACCGGAACCAAGGGTGAGAATTTGTTCGTTCACGTAAACATCCGTTCCTGATACACGGTATCCATATCGGAGTTTCACATCCCGTTCGACGCCGTTTGTTATCGAAACATTCCAATGCAGCTCCACACCTGAATCGCCCTCTTCTGCTTGCACTTCTGCAAACATTACCTGTGGTGGCTGA
>JAKUNY010000071.1:5293-7418 GCA_022451765.1 Candidatus Poseidoniaceae archaeon | reverse complement strand
CAGAGCGTATCTTCACCACTTCCAATGCATGTGGTTAATGTTGAGGTTGTCATACTCCCATGGGAAACTGAGCTCGGTACATCAATCAGTATTTTCATTTCCTTCTTTTCACCGGGCTGCAGTGTAATTGAGTATACGTTGTTTGAACCATCGAACAAAACTGGTGTCCCACCCCAAGAAGGGCTGGTCCAATCGATGGATGTTGTTGTTTCAACAGCGTTCCCGAGGTTTTCGATCATAACATAGGTCTCAGCAGTATAGCCAGGTATTCCAAACCCTTCGGAGGATGCGAGTCCGGTTGGGCCAACCAGTGACAATCCTCGTGTACGTAGTGCTTCTATTGGAATCCACGATGTCGTTTGTACACTCGAATCGCTTGCAAGAGTTGCTGTTACTTCGATGTAACCATCTTCATCACCAAGAGCGTCTGCAGGAAGTGTTGCGGTGAATGGCAACATTACAGGTGTTGATGGGATTAGCTCCACGGCAATCAAACTGGTTCCCTGCTTGGGCTCGACTATCCACCCATCAGGGAGGTTGCTGGTAGCGGAAGCAATGTCCCACTCCGCAGTCCGTGAACGGGTTGCGGTGATTGTGACTTCGACATCCTCTGATGAACCAGGTTCGATTCTGGTCACTGTTTCTGGCCCCTGGATGAGAACAGCATAGGGTTCGACGACTGTCAATGTCGCTTGTTCGACATTGTTGTCTTCCCTTGCCTCAGTAAGATTTTGATTTACATCCAAAACCAACTCGAATGTGTGGGTACCGAGTGCGGCAGTCACATCGACGCTGAATGTTGCAGGACCGCCCTCGCCACTCGGCGGAAGCGGGTCGAGGTCATCAAATCGAATTCTTGTCAATTCTTGCCCATTCATGTAAAGTGCACAGTCGATGCTATCATCGTTTTCCCATGTTCCTATGTTTGCAAACTGACCGGTCACTGTAAGTGTCTGTCCAGGATCGGGAGAGACGGGGTTGAATGCAATTCCGTTTCCATCAGGTAATGGCGCAAGATCAAGTAGACGCTGTGATACCAATGTATCGCCGTACAGTATGTCGAGGAATCCGTCTCCATCAACGTCTGCAAAGGCAGGTGCGGACCACACGCGGTGGGGCATTGATAGGGGCTCATCCCAGCCCTCAGAGACTTCATTTTCAAACCCTGTATCGCCTTCAAATGCGAAGATTCGTCGGCCAAATGCCACAACAATCTCGGGATCTCCTTCACCATCGATGTCCATCCAAGCCGGCGGAGAAACGGCAATTTCATCGTTATCGTTTCCTGAACCTCCTCGGTTCATGATTTTGGTCCATTCTTCTGTTGGTGGGTCATTGGTCAAATCATGACAACCAACCATTCCCTCTCGGTCGAAGGTTACTGATGACGCAGAATACCACGTCACCCAGCAAAGCCGTTCATGGATGGAATCGTTGTTAAGGTCGATTGGAAGAGGTGCCGCATCTGCATAGCCATTGCGAGCGCGAAATGAGAATATTTCCTCCGTTGAAGTCAGTTCCATACCAATAAAACGGGCTCCAAGACCGACCGTACGGCCGTTTGCATCGGTCGGAATCGTCAGGATCATTTCTGGCGCAGCGTCGTTATCAAGTTGTGCAACAACAGGGCTTGGCAAACGCAATCGAGGAGCGTCCGAATCTGTATCGGTGCCAGACAACGGCACCAGCCCCAAATCATTTGACCCAGTAACTCCATCGATTCGCCACACCCACATGTTCCCCGAATTTTCATCGATTGTCGTCGCTAAGACGACAGAGTTTTGACCGTCCAACTGAGCCCATGCAGGGTCGCTCGGGTGCGTTCCGCGTTCGAGTGTAACGTCCCAATTTTCCGTCGGCGTATTTGAACCAAGAGGGAGACTCAGAATGTGTGGGTCATCTGTCGTCGTATCAACGACTGTGAGAACCAATTCTGGTTGCCCATCGAGTTCCAAATCCGCAAGTAATGGCTGTGTGACAGAGAGATGATTGCTTTGTCGAGTTTGAAAGTGAGGACTTGTGATGCCTATACGATAATCCGTGCTGGTCCATGACCACAAGAGTTCGTTCGAATGCCCGCTACTTTGCCATCCAGATTCATCGCAGGTCAGCTCAGGCGACCATA
>JAKUNY010000071.1:0-5283 GCA_022451765.1 Candidatus Poseidoniaceae archaeon | reverse complement strand
TCGACTTGAAGGGAGCTTTCTGTATCGTAGACGACAACTACTTCGATGGTACCGTCGAGATTTACATCCACGAGAACAGGCGTTGAACGTGCTGCCCGTGTTTCGCCCAAATCCACTTGCCATGCAACATCTGCATCATCACCTGCGATGAGCGATAATTTTGTCGAAGACGTTGAGGTGCTTTCATGCAGAATCACCGCAAAAAGGTTAGATGGAGTGCATCGCTCGTATGCCCCAGGACTCACTGTCAGGCTTCCTGAAAAGTTGCCGATGATTGAACCGTATGCATCCGAACCAATGTTGTCGTCAAGAGCAACCCAATTGATTACAGGATCATCAATGCTAATCATTGGTCCGGAGGTTGAATCATGCATTGGCATGGTTCCATTGCGAGTGGCGCTCCCACCATATTGTCCCCAAGGCTGTTCGCGATCGTCCCACACTTGAGCCGATGAAGGCTGGACCACTTTTTCTTCCGCTAGATTGGAGAATTGAATGTGGGTAAATGAAACCATGAGCATTAACAAAACAATGCTGAACGCAGGGAGTCGTCGCCCTGATTCAGAATGGCTTGCGCTACTCATTGTTCATATTCTGACATGAGGGGTTGTTATTGTTTTGCTCTTTCAGCATCGCAACCCCTTTCTTTTTTGGTAAAATACAGACTTTCAGGACTGTATTTTCAGTTACGCAGTCGCTTGAATGAATGCGTGGGCTTCATATAGGGGTCGACAGTGGGCGAAATGACTTCGGTCGTCTTCTCTCCCGAGGCGAAAGCCGGTGAAGGACGGAAAGGTTCCGCCTCTTCCCCTTCATCACTCGATGAGAGAAGCCCGGGAGAGGAAAACGATGTACAAAATTGTCACAAAAGAGGATACCATCCGCATCCCCGCAGAGTACATGAAGAAAGGCCAGTCTCTTGACCAACACATTGACCGTTTGGCAATGACTGCATTCGAGGGACGTTTCGACGAGCAAAACAGATTTATTTTGGTCACCAGCAACCACACACCGCTTGGCCGTGGAAGAATTATTCACGGTGACGGCGCTATTTACCAGCGTGTTCGTTTTGATGCACTTCTGTTCTGCATGGACGACTATGAAGTGGTTGAAGGGGCAATTTCCGAAGTTAATGAATTCGGAGCATTCGTTCGAATTGGTCCAATGGAAGCTCTCCTTCACAAATCTCAGATTCTTGACGATCAGGTTGAACTCAATGTAGGTGCAGGAACAATCTCGGGTCGCAACGATGACAAGCGTCTCCGAATCGGATCCGCAGTTCGTGCTCGAATCGTATCTCTTTCGCCAGACACAAGCGATCCTCGACGATCGAAGATTGGTCTAACATGCAAACAACCGGGCCTTGGTTCTCTGGAATGGCTCAACGAAGCAGGTGAGTAATCATGGCGAAGAATCCATTTGCATGCGGTGAATGTGGCCTTATTCTTCCGGATGGAGTTGACCAATGCCCCCGACATCCTTCAGCACAGACCACAACAGACTGGCAAGGCTACGTTATCATCATCCATCCATCTCGCTCAGAAATAGCAGAGCGATTGAAAATAGAGCAACCCGGACGTTACGCATTGAAGGTAAATATCCGATAAGGAGGATGAAAACATGGAAATTGTAAGTCGAACAGAAAACAAACTTCTCAACCGAGTTGAAATCGATTTTAAGTGGAATCACAAGAGTACCAAAACCCCCTCAAAGAAAGAGGTCATGGATCTTGTCAAGACACTTGAACCGGGCTCTAACCCTGATTTTATCGTTGTTAAAAATTGCAAAACACGATACGGACAGGCCCTTACAACTGGTCAAGCCTTGATTTACGAAACTGCAGCGGCAATGAAAGTCGAACCCGAATACATTCACGAACGCCACAAGGGCTTCCGCAGTGGAAATGCATCAGAAGAAGCATCTGAGGTGTCACCTGAAGAAGCGGCAGAAGAACCGAAGGAAGGTGATGAGTGATGTGGGAACCAAATCCAATAGCAAAGTGGTCGAAATATGCAATATCAGACGATGGCGCTCTTGAGCGTAAAGCAGAACACTGTCCAAACTGTGGACCTGGTGTTTTCCTTGCTGTCCACGCCGATCGCAAAACCTGCGGTCGTTGTGGCTATTCGGTCAAACTCGAGTGAGCAAGCAAACCATCGTTTGTGAGCAGCCAAAGCTGTTCATCTTTCACAAGATGTTGGACCACAACTTCATCTTGATTTTTTACAGTCACACCCGATTCGCTGAGTGCAATTTCCTCGCGCCAACCTGACAGAATCCAAACAGAGTCTTCCATAAAGAAAGCATGTTGAATGGGACCTTTCGTTGCAATATCTGCAATACGTGAACCAGACTTGTATTGATAACAGCGGCCATCACTCAGCAATAGTACTCGTTGGGTTTCAGTTCCATACACACTCGAGAGAGCACCTTCGAGTTCAAAATGGGCGCTGCCTATCTCTGAGCCATTTGATTTTGAGAGACGAAGGCAGCCACCCGCCCTCGACCATACTTCAATCGTTGAATGTGTCTCATGGAGTGTAACTGTTTCTTGACTCATAGGCAAATGTGACAATTTAGGCCATTCGGGTGGTGGCGATCTCCAGCGCTCGACTCCATTTGCATCGAAACCATAAATTCCTCGATTCCATAAAACAAAGCAGAATCCATCGCCCATCGTTGCTAATGCGAGAGGCTCTGCGTCCAAAACGTGCGCCCAAACAGCACCCTCTGGAAGAATTGCTTGCTCAAGATTTCTTGCAGTTCGCAAATCGCCCCGCTCAACTCCTTCTCGGAATGCTTGGTCAAGCGGTAAACATGCCATTCTAGCTATGAGAAGTTCTCGATCAATCCATGTAGCAATGAGGACATTGTCAACGATGATTGCTTGTTGAATGGACATAGGGAAAGGGCGCGCATGCGGTTCCAACGGCTCCCACTCCGCATTCAGTCGACAAAGTTCCCCATCGACCCCGATTGCGACAGCATACACATCTTTGACATTGGGCGTTTCAAGTATTTTCATGGCTCGAAATGGGAGCTGAACTCGAGACTCTCCTTCCACCATGTCCGGACGAAGTGTTGGTTCCTTGTCAATACTCGCTTTCAAGAAGTGGTTGTGCTTGGGTGTAACCATGGCTGAAGTCATTCTCATCGCAGTAAACAGTGATGACATTGCTTCAACAAACCAAGCCAAATATCTACTGCAATCGATTTCTTGGGAGGAACAACTCAGTGTTGAATCCCACCCCTGTTACTCATTTCAAAATGTAAGGATGTGGTTCCTACCTAAGCGTATATTGTGGGAGGACCATCTTGACCAACGTTGGCTTCAGGCTACCGGTGAAACGGTGACCGAGGTTATCTTCCCATCGCGACATGCTGCTGTGAGTGGCAAGCCATGCTTGCCACTCCACCCAATCGGGGTGCCACACCACCCTCTTGGTGAAGAACCACCCTTTGGTGGCCGAGCTGGATTTGCTCCACCACCGAATTCTCGAATCGCTCCTTGGTGGAGGTTGCTTCACAAAAAATGGTCAAAACAGGCAATTCCAGATTTTTCACTCTCGCTTGAAGTAACTCACCATGGGCCAGTCCTCGATGTACCTGCTCTTTTCATCGAGGTTGGTTCAACCGAACCGTATTGGCCGAATGAAAATGCTGCTCAACTTCTTGCTGAAATCATCACGGAAGGCCTCAGTCTGAATGGAAGTAATGAATCCTATTCATGGAGTGAGAGCAATGAAACAGAGCCGGTATTGATCACGCTTGGTGGAGGGCATTATGCTCCAAAGGCAAACAAATTAGCTCTGGAACCGAACGTTTGGATTGGACACATGCTTGCGAATCATTCTCTTCCTTTTGGTAGCCAAGACGAACCAGGTATACTGTGGAAACAATCGATTGATGCCGCTATAGCTTCGACAAGAAAGGCTTACCCAGGGGGGAGAATTGTCTGCAATGTTGAGAAAAAATCTTTCAAAGGATGGCAAAGACAGTTGATTTACCAACATCTTGACAACGTAGGGATTGAAGTTGTACGAACTAATGCTTTCTTGGAAATGGTCAAAGGATGCCAAGCAGGCCAATAACACAGGAGGGTGAAGCATGCTGTCGAAACTTATCGTTGCAATGACACTACGAATGCCACGTTGGTTCGTTCGATGGGTTTCACGAAGATATGTTGCAGGATCAAATCTTCAAGATGCAGTTGCTGTCATGAAACGACTGGAATCAGAGGGTGCGTGCTTCACCATCGATGTACTCGGAGAAGAAATTTCTTCTATGGATGAAGCACAGTTTTTCCTCGATGAATATGTACGGGTAATGAATGCGATCGTAGAGAATAAGTTCGATGCGAACCTATCGATTAAACCGACAGCTTTTGGTCTTCTTATCGATAAACAACAGGGACTAGAGAACATTGAATCACTTGTTCGCCAAGCAGCAGCACATGACATGTTTGTTCGACTCGACATGGAAGATCACCGTGTAACGACCGAAACGATTCAGGTCGTTTTGGACTTGCACAAAAAAGGATTGACCAACGTTGGCACAGTGCTTCAAGGACGTCTACACAGAACTCCTGAAGATATACGTAGCGTTGCAGAGAAACTCGGTGGTAATGCAGACTATCGAATATGCAAAGGCATTTACTTGGAACCGGAAGACATTGCTTATACATCTCGTTCAGACATACGAGCAAGGACAAATGATGCAATCCGAATGGCCCTCGAGCATGGCGCATACGTTGGAATAGCCTCGCATGATATTCCTGTCGTTGATTTCACCTTGGACGCTCTGAAGGAATTCCACATGGGTCCTTCAATCGACGATCCTAGAGAGAATGCAAGTCCCGCTCGTAATGGAAAGGGACCCGGGTATGAGTTCCAGATGCTTCTTGGAGTGCGTGGACCAATGCGCAGAAAATTAACAAAACAGGGTCATCGAACCAGAGTCTACATTCCATACGGTGAAAAATGGTATGAGTACAGTATTCGCAGGTTGCAAGAAAATCCAACCATTGGGTTACAAATCGCAAAGGCTTTCTTAATGCCGTGGACAAACCGGCCGTGATCAGTTGCGAGGTTTCTTTCTGTTTCGCCTATTTGTTGGCTTAACGCGCTTTTTGATGTGCTCTTTCGGCAAGATTGGATTTGGATTGAACCCAAGACGCCCTTCCTTCCATGCTTGCTAACGTCATGCGCTTCGCGCATAACGTCAACTCTCGTTGGTTGGCACGGGACTGCAGTCTCGGTCTGGACCGATCGTCGGTCTATGTTT
>JAKUNY010000070.1 GCA_022451765.1 Candidatus Poseidoniaceae archaeon | reverse complement strand
TGTCTGGTTCCTGAATTATTCTTTTGCGTTATGCCCGACGTGATGAAAGGTTGGCATGGGGATGGTTTTGATGCACCGGGACAGCGAGAGTGCAGATTGAAGAGAGATCGTGCCGCGATTCAACACAATTTTCCAGTTTTGTGGGAAGAGGAACCAATAAACAAACAGTGCCCCAAAAATGACGATTGGAACCCAGATTGCGGTAAATCGTTCAATGGACGCTTGCAGACGAGGAGGTTCATCTCGATAAGTGTGGACCGTTTCAATCAACTCGAAGAGTTGCGTATTTTCACCAACCGCCTCAACTTCAAGCACAACTGGACCTCTCGAGAGCACAAGACCTGCCTGTACAAATTCTCCCTCTTCAATGTCAACCGGCACAGATTCTCCTGTCAAAGGAGCCCTGTTGAGCGCTCCGGTACCTTCTACGACGCGCCCGTCGGCTGGAACCAATTCACCACTTCGCACCTCAATGAAATCGCCTTTCCTTAGCAAATCGATTGGGATTTTATGTGGCTCTGTGTTTGTATGAAGTGGCTTCAAAGGGTTCGTCTGAGGTGCGATTGAAAAGGATTCGAATGAGATGCTGGTAGGCGTAAAATTTGGAGTGTGACGATGTACTTTACGAGCCACTCTTGGGAGTCGGTCAAGTCCACCTTGCATGGCTTCTCTTGCTTTCATCAATGCATCACCCTCAAGGTGAACGGTCACGGCAACAAGGATGGAAACAATGAGAGCTTCTTCCCACATCATAAGGCCACATGCACCAATGACTGCGAGACTCGTGAGAACTTGGAACCCGAGCTGCAAGGAGATCATGCTGGCCAATGCCTGTTTGAACATTTGATAGCTGGATGCAAGAATTCCTGGAATGGCAATAAGTGCAGGAATCCAGCCCTCAATACCGAAGATTTCCAGCGCAAAGAGAGTAAAGAGAATCGGTACTGCAAACGCAGCACCGAGAAGTCGCATTTGATCGGGGCGAAGACGGTTGGAAATCGCCGCAACATATTCCGGCTCAGAACCACAGACGACAGCGATTGCTTCATCACGTTTCTTGAGCAGTTCCTTGTCAGCACTGCTCACCATCTGGAGAAGAATGCGTCCATCTTTTTCGATTTCAGCATCAAGAATTCCTGGTTGAAGGCAAAACACACGCTTCAGGTCTCGAAGTGTTGTACTGTTCCGTTTCGCTACACTCTCAGCTTTGACGCCTTTGAGGTGGTGATGTTCAGTATCTGGAGCATGCCCCAGTGATCGCAGTGCACTTGAAACCTGAGCCAGCGAGCCTTTTTCTAAATCAAGTTGAAGCTTAACATCACCACGGGTCGCTGAAACATTTGGCGCTCTTACTTGTGGAAGGCTTCTGAGAGCAGTCATTGCTTTTCCAGCGCAATCCGGACAATCCATGCCAATAAGTTGCCACTCAACGGTGTAACAGCCAGTAGCTTGAGAGATGATTTCTGTGTCAAGCACAACAACGTCCTCGAGAACATCAGTCGAAGCAGAAGGATTGATTGGGGCTTCTTCGACGCTCGCCTGAGCCTCGTCATCCTCAAGCGAGAAAAACGCCTCTTCCCCGTCTCCTCCCATGGCGTTATGGGTTCATTCCTGTTTCATTAAGACTATGTTGCCTCGATTTAACAGTCGGAGAGAATCTTCTTGAAACAGGAGCGTTTGGTTCTAACATGGAATGGCTTCCACCGGGGTGGTGTCCGCGTGTCGTTGCCTTCGACATTGATGGCACGCTGACCGATGAGAACAAGCGATTGGATATGCATGCAGTAGAAGCATTGCGACGGTTGGAAGATGCGGGTATTCCAGTTATTCTCGCAACGGGAAATGTTCGTGCCATTACCTATGGATTGTGGCGCTTCATCGGATTGAGCGGGCCAATGTGTTGCGAGAACGGCGGTGTTTTATGGCATCCGAATTGGGATGAACCTCACATTCGCGCTTCTGGAGTTGAAGCAAGGAATGCTGCAATATGGCTTGAATCCCAACACCCTGAAATTGATTCAAATGGGATTCAAACCAATGCCTGGAGAGAAAGTGAATGGTGTCTATTCAAAGATGAGAACCTAGAACTTATGACCATGTCGCTCCCAGCGAGCGATTGGTCAAATCTCGACGTCGTTCGAACCGGTTTCGCAATTCATCTGATGGAACCCCACCTTTCCAAAGGAAGTGGGCTCGAATTAATTCTGGAACGAATGGGTATGCAGTCTTCCGACCTGTTGTCGGTTGGTGATGCTCCAAACGATTTGTCGATGTTTGCTATGTCAGGTTGGTCGGTTTCGGTTGGCACACCGTTTGCCGATGTTCGTGACGCTGCAGATGTTGTTTCACCATATCCAAACAGCGCAACCATCGCACCGCTTGTTGATGCAGTATTGGCGGTGCATTCTGCTCAACAACTATGACTTACGTTGAATTCGTAGGCATATGGTCACCTATGTTGTCGATTCCAATTGTTTCATCCACATGGGTGGAATGGCCTCAACATCCATACTCAACGATTTGAAATCGGTTCTGAAGACGATGCACGTCACAAAAGGCGTACATGGTGAAATTCGAAACGTTCGCTACCAACGATGGAAACAAAAACCGAATTTGTTGAACCACATCAAACCGTTGTTGACGACCCATGAAGTCTCGGACGATCAAATTCGAGGGCTTGGATCAAAAATTGGTGAGCGAGCATCTCCTCAAGACGTTGATCTCTCGCTCATGGTCTTAGCACACGATATGCAACGAGACGGCCATCATGTTGTCCTCGTAACAGACGATTTCAAAATGGCAAAGGCGACTGAAGAGCATCAACTTGCAGGTGAGGTGTGTCCTCCGTCGACTTTCTTTGAGCGTCTCTCAACGAAGGCAAAAGGGAAACATGCATCGGAATTACGGCGACTAGGTCGCCGAATCCGCGCCGCAGAAATGCAGTATGCCATTAGCCGTAGAAACGAATATGACGTACAAGCCAAGATTACATGGATGGTTGATTCTCTCCTTGCGAGTGCCTCAACAAAGCCAGTAAAAGCAACGGCTCAATCGGCCAGTGAATCAAAGGTAAATCTGCTCAATGAACTTCGGCGAATGCTGAACGATGAGGACATCAAAACGGGCGTACGGAAGAAGTTGACACCCTTACGCGCAAGCTGTGAAACGATGATGCTGTTGGAAGATCATGTAGCGCAATTGAAACTGAAACTTTCGAAGGAATCGCTGGACGAAATCATCATTGAGACACAGGCATTAATTGCGGATTGCTTGGAGAATGCTGGAATGGATCTCGCACCGTTGAACCGTGAACTCGTCGATGTAGCCCATCGGTTTCACTCTCGCATTCTTGTTCGAGCCGAAATGGCGCTTGCAATAATGAAGCGTATGAAAGGCGATGCGGTTGGCTCACATCTCCATCTTTCAACAGCGCTGTTCCAAGCGACACACGTCGATGAGGATTTGATTGAAGCACGTATTCTTGCTCGCCTTGCTGTTCTCGCTCTATCAACCAACAAGTTTGAGAAAGCCATCCGACTCTCTGCTTCATCGCTTGGCCTCGGAACGCTGAATCCATCAATGAAACTCAAGCAGCACATCGTTCAGGCAATGGCTCAATACATGGCTGGTGCATCACAAGATGAGGCAATGAACCATGCGCAATCAATGGTTCATGCAGACCTTGAAATGGCATCACAAGCATTAACCGAACTCGGTGAATCCTTTCTGGCATTAAACCGTCCAGACTTTGCAATCGAGTTGTTCGATGAAGCGCTTGAATGCGTTTCTTCCGAAGAAAAGATGAGTGAAGAACTTGGTGAGCTTATTCTTCTCGCACATCGAGCCATCCAAGACGACGACAATGAAATCGACGGATTACGTCAGGTTCTTGACCAAATTCATCAACAGACCGATGTCCAAGAAAAGCAGGTTGAAGACGTTGTTGAGGAAGTCAGCAAACGACAAGAGGACGCAATCGAATTGGTTTTCTCAAACGATTGGCAAGATGCCAACCTCGTACTCAACGATGAACGCCCCCTGTACATATCCAGCGTCGTCGGGGAAGCTTCGGAGGAACAACTCATCCTCGCTCAACATCCCTCTTTGGGAAGTGTCGGCATATGGCTACCAGCAAAGGCAGATGCTCCGAAACCGGGTGCGAAGATTACCTTGACAAACGGTCGAGTGAAAATAGCCGAACCGCCGAGTGAGGTTGTTGAATCCTATGCTATCCGTGCGCTCATCGCCATTGAATTCCCAGAAAGTCTGGTGTTCCAGATGTTGACAAGCGATGCACAAGAAGAACTCGAAGATCTGTGAAATTATGGTGCCGGGGGCAGGATTCGAACCTGCGAAGCATTACGCAGAGGATCTTGAGTCCACCCCCTTTGACCGCTCGGGAACCCCGGCACTTATATTCCGCTCGTTGGTCTTCTTCTTGACTATTCCTCTTGGTCAGTATCATCCAAATCAGTCGGTCTAGGTGGAGGTGAAGCCCATTCTTCCAACTCCTCGTATTCTTCGTACAAGGATTTGATTCGTTGCTTTCGCATGAGAATTGATGCGATGACTGCTCCCGCAGCCAGAAGAACAAGGAGGACATTCAGTCCGAGTTCAGAATTAGAGGATTTTGCGTCTGGGTCTTCGGCCTTGATATCCGCCAAGGGAACTGGGATGAGCAACGCCTGGTCATCGAGTTGAATCGCCATACTAAGACGGCCGGTAGTCCAAGCTTCGACGGTCCAAACAACACTCTCTCGCTGATCTGGTTCCAAATCAAAGGTCGTATTTCCAAGGATTCCTCCTTCGCTATCGACAAGAGTGGCCGTCGTTGAGCCACTCAGATAACCAATGTTTTCAAGCGTAAATTCGATGGAAATAATCTCCCCAAGTACGGGGCGATACGGTGTTGCTTCGATCGAAATCGGTGTTGGCTCATAAGCCATCCAAACGATGTAGACGTCCAATGGCATGAGTTCTGTGCCTTGTCCTGAAAGAACATTCCCTGCTCGATCTGTATGGGAGAACCATACGCTTAGTCGATCGCTCTTTTCGAATTGAACACCTTGCGATTCAATGTCAAGGGACGTTGAAAAGGAAGCGACGTTGCCGGATGTTCCTTCATGATTCATTGAAATTGAGGTTTTTGAAGAGGGGACGACAATGCCTCCGCGAACAAAGCACCAATGCAATTCTACGCCTTCTCTTGGAACACCGAAGTCATCTTGAATTGAAATCTGAACAGGTATGTCATTGATTTGAAGAGAATCCAAATTTGTGAGCGTTCCAGGCTCGAGCGAAACAGTAGGCGATTGTGAATCAAGAATCAATTCGATGGAGAGTGAGTTGTCAACCTCAAACACAGAGCCAGTCAACTCAATGCTTAGTTCTCCTTCTCCTTGGGGAATCGTCATTTGATTCATGACCAAGCGATGTCGGCTCGAACCTGAACTGTCCACTGATTTCTCGCTCGCATTGTGAACAACTGCGAACGAGGAGACGTTGTAGTGCATTCGTGTATCGAATGGTAGGTTCAACGCAGGTTGTTCTGTTTGATGGTGAACGACGAGAACATCAACATCGGCGAAGTCGTCAATGTGAAGCGATAGAATACCATCGTCAAGGATTCCAAACGGTGCAACTCGGTCGTAAATCGATTCGATTTGTACTTCTACACGCGTATGCGTTGACCAATTTGCTGCGGTCAAGTATGTACCGCCAAGACCGACGTCTTGGGCTTCATCAATGACTCGAATCGAGGGTGTGAATGCACCATTGCTCCAAGCATGCATCGCATCCCAACGTAATTTGAACGCAACATCGATGCTCCAACGCATGCTGAGATCGTCTTTTGTCTTGGTTACCGTCGGTGGTGCGACAAAGCAATTCACATCCGCAGTGGTTTGATTGAATCGCGGTGTGTGGTTGATCCAACAATCTTCGTGGAGTGAATTCATCAAACCAATGTTGATTGAGTCAAGGCTGTCGATTCCGTTTCCATCAATCAAGTCGAATCCAAAGCGATGGTCTTGGCCAGGGAAGAGATACCCATCGATAGTGTCCAAGGATACAGTGTTCAGATCGAGAAGCGTTGCTTGACGCGGTTGTACCAGTATTGTCGCAACGTCGTATGCCTCTCCAAACGAGCCACCGGATTGCAGTGGATTCCCTGCTAGATCGTACCCTGCGATGACCACGCTCAGGCGTCCTTGCAATTCGCCCGGTTGGAGAATAGAATCAACATCAAGCAAAGGAAGGTCGACCTCGGCCTGCAAAACACCGCGGTTGACATTCGCCGTCATTGACTTGTATTCACTCTCTTCCATGATTCCGTTTCCATTGGTATCGTCTTGATGTTCAGACCAAGTGTATACCGTAAGAGGCGTCTCCAGTCCTTCAGCATCCTCGACGTACAATCGCAGGGGGACGTCCCTATCGGGTAGCCACACGTGATTGTCTGCTGGTTGCAGTCCGCTCGGATCAAGGATTTCGAGTCCAATCACATCAGGTGGATTTCTGTCGTACATCATTTCGAATGAAGTGGATTGAGCAGTTTGGTCCAAGGCGGTTTGCACAGCACTTCCAGGTGGTCCACAACGTGTAAGAAGAATTCGAGCTTCCAACCGTGTGCCACTCGGAAGATTTTCATCATCAGGAATGGTAAGAGGTACAACAAATCGCCCTTCACTATCAACAGTGGTCATATTAGCTATTGACCAGACAATGGAATCGCCAATCCATTCATCTGGACCACTGATGTTAAGGGGTGGCACAGCGTGAATCTCAACCGTCACTTCTGCATCGTTTTCGCCAACCCAAGCCCCTGCTATGCCTTGATAGCGAACCTGTCCCTGCACAGTTAGGGAAGTTTCCGGGTTGACATGCAATGGCCACAAGGGTTGTGACCAATCATGCAGAGCACGTCCTCGATGATCGTAGGCGATGATGTTGAACGCTTCCAGATCGTTCTCAACATCGTTGTAGAACGTGTTTTGGGAATAAACCAACGGCCCTGTCTCCAATCCATCCTCATCAATGGATGAAATGAACCAATGCAAATCATCGATGTCGTCGTTAAGCCCCGTGCTTCGAAACACCCACGTTACGGTGCATTCACTTCCAGAACATGTGGCTTGAGATGTTGGTTGGAGGGTTGCATAACCTGCGCCGGCTGTGTGAATGAATCGAGGCGTTGCAGCCAGTCGGTC
>JAKUNY010000007.1:19952-22534 GCA_022451765.1 Candidatus Poseidoniaceae archaeon | reverse complement strand
TTGTTTTGGCGTTATTGAGCGAAGTTGTTTACTATCAATAACCCACGAACCTTTGAATGAATCATGATGCTCTTGCCAATCATGACCGTGACTCCCCCTTCCAGAAGTCTGAATGTTCGCCACCAAAGAATCACCAGACTTGTAAGGCCCGCGAAGTAATTCTGCGTTCGTTGAATCGATATCGCGCAGTTTGTGATGCCTGCTCGAAACGAAAGGATGCCAAACCGCAACGACGTGAATGGCTTCGTTGTCTCCAAATGTGGTTGATTGAACAATTCGAGCAGCAAGACCATGCTGCCGTAGAACATCGATGCTTCTTCTGTGGCCAACATGCCCTCGACAGACAAGAAATGCTGTTCCGTTCATCTTTGTCAACGTGTTGTTTGCCATCCATCGAGCAAAAACGCTCAGCAATCCTTCCGGGTGTGTGTCAACAAGTGCTGCTTCTTCCAATGGCCCCAAGAGGTTGCCTTCTATATCTTCGGCAGGAATGTAAGGCATGTTCCACACGACTATGTCATAGGTGCCAGGACTCCAAGCTTGAATTAAGTGACCGGATTCAATCGGGCCGATACCTCCCTCGGAAGCGTACACTTCAACCTCGGCTTTTTTGGCGTTGTGTTGCGTTGCTGCAACTGCGTAGGGGTTGATGTCGCAGGCATGAACGGTCCAACCACGCATTGCTGCTGCTATCGAAACAGCACCTGAACCTGAACCAATCTCGAGGAGCCGTTTCGAGCCGAAGGGCGATACCCGTGCTAAAACCTGGTCCAAAAGATCTGTGTCTTCTCTTGGCGGATAGACCGTTGGAGGAATGTCGAGCTCCAACGAATTCCACTGGATTGTTTGAACCTCTTTTCGATTCAAAAATTCAATCTCAAACTGGGTGTTTTTGTGATTGAACATATTCACCCGCAAAAAATTTCACAAATCGGTCCTAAAAGAGCGTTTCTGAGATGCGAACAAGAGAGTTTTTTTATCGGTAAAGTATAAGAAGGGAGGGTAGTTCGGACTGAAAGCCCAAGATGCAACGTTGGGCCTGTAGCTCAGTCAGGTAGAGCGTCGGGCTTTTAACCCGATGGTCGCGGGTTCGAACCCCGTCGGGCCCGCCTACTGTGCCGCAGTACAACGTTGAGGGCTGTGCGGGGGTATGTTGGATGGTAGTAAAGTGCGCAACAAAAATCCGGGTAATTGAGCTCGGCGTCTCCGACGATTACGGTCAAAAATTAGCCACGGACAGAAACATGGCCGACATCAAAAGTATGCCAGCCGACGAAATCGCAAAGATTCTTGGTATCGCCAAAGACAGCGAATCGTTCACAAAAATCATGCAAATTATCGCCGACCAAGGCAATCGTCGCTCACGCATAAAAAAGAGCAAGAAAATCACCATCTCATCCAAGGCAATTGATGAGTTCGATCGACCCGAAATCAACATCCGATTTAACCCCCTCAATCACGAGCTTGTTCCACATCAGGAGTTGTTGGGTGACGCAAACATTAGCCCCGAAGAACAGTACATCATCGAGCGCGACGAGCTCTCCCCTTGGGGTCTGGAAGAAGTTGATGAAGACGGAGAGCCACGATTGGCAAAGGAACTTTTGCCGAAGGTACTGATTTCCGACCCTGTCGTTCAATCGATTAAAGAAGCAGCAGAGCTCATCGACAATGCTGCGCTTGCAGCAAATCCTGACCACCGGCCTCTTGCAGCCGGATGGATTGCAGACCGAGTCCTCAAAGTAATTCGCCATTCAAAATCCGCAGGCAGCGCAGTTGCCTATCGCCTCATCGTGGAGGGCAGCTGAGCCTGGAGTTGATATCATGCAAGAAATAATTGAATCCTTTTTCCGAGAACGTAGCCTTGTCAACCATCAACTTGCCTCGTACAACGATTGCATTCCTTCAACGGACAACCAGTTGTCTCGCATGGAGCGAATAATTCGCAACATCCGAGTCGGAACCGATGAAGAAATCATCGACGACCTTGGTGGTTACATCAAACTCGACGTCGCCGACCAAGACATTGTCATTCGCATGAAGAACATAACACTCGGAGCCCCGAACATCCGAGAAGCAAACGGCTCCTACCACAACGCATCACCGATGGAATGCAGGCTCCGAAAATTGACCTATCAGTCACCAGTAACCATCGACTTCACAATCTATCGAAACGGCGTTGCATCCTTCCCCGAAGACGGTGTTCAGGTTGGTGCAATCCCAATCATGGTCCGTTCACGACGATGCCATCTTCACCCCAGCCACATTGCTGATGGTCGCACGCTCGAGCCATCCAAGTCACCTGAAGACAGTGCGCTTCTCGCAAACCTTCTTCGCGAAAAAGGTGAAGACCCGCTTGATCCAGGTGGCTACTTCATCATCAACGGAACTGAGCGCGTTCTCATTTCGATGGAAGATCTGGCGCCAAACCGTGTCACAGTCGAGATTAACAAGCGAACTGCAAAGCGAACAGAGGTTGCAAAAATCTTCTCACAAAAGAACGGTATGCGCAAGCCTCTGACTGTTGAAAAGCGCCGAGACGGTATGCTCATGGTCAAAGTGAGCACCGCTGGAACGACACCAAT
>JAKUNY010000007.1:0-19942 GCA_022451765.1 Candidatus Poseidoniaceae archaeon | reverse complement strand
CCTGCTCATGCGAGCTCTTGGAAGCGAAAACGATCAAGAAGTCTTCACTGCCATCTCCGGTCCACAAGAGACATTCAAGTTTATTGTAGCCAACATCAACGAGGTCAACGACAACGAAGAATTCGAGGTCAAAAGCGAGCCTGAAGCATATGAGTGGCTGCAAAAGAAATTTGCTGCTGGCCAGCAAAAGGAATACCGTGAAGCTCGTGTCAACCAACTGCTCGACCGTGAACTTCTTCCTCACTTGGGTGACCAACCAGAAGATCGAAAGAAGAAGGCTATCTTCCTCGGCCGCATCGTCCGTCAAGTCCTTGAGATGGCCCTCAATGACAAAGAACCCAACGATAAGGATCACTACGCCAACAAGCGTGTTCGACTTGCAGGTGACTTGATTGAGGACCTGTTCCGAGTTTCATCAGGACAACTCGCTCGAGACCTAAAATACCAACTCGAGCGCCACCACAACCGCAAGCGGGAATTGAAGATCACCTCCTGCCTTCGACCAGACGTTCTATCATCCAAGATTCTCCACGCACTTGCCACAGGAAACTGGGTTGGCGGCCGATCCGGTGTCAGTCAGTTGCTCGACCGAACGACCTACCTCGCTTCCTTGTCCCACATGCGACGTGTTACATCTCCATTGGTGCGAAGTCAACCCCACTTCGAAGCTCGTGACCTTCACCCAACACAATGGGGCCGTCTGTGTCCAAACGAAACGCCGGAGGGTCAAAATTGTGGACTTGTAAAGAACGCTGCTCAAATGGTCGACATCTCCGAAGAGGTTGACCCACAGGAAATCCGAGAACGCCTTGATGAGCTTGATGTTTACCAGCCGAAAGACTGGACAGACGGTGATCGTATTCACGTCAACGGGGACATTTACGGCATGCACAAAAACGGAAAGAACCTTCTCTCGCAGTTCAAGAACAGTCGACGACGAGGTACGATTCCATCGGAAGTCTCCATTCGTCATGACACGGAAAACCGTGACATTTTCATCAACACTGACAAAGGTCGAATCCTTCGCCCTCTTCTTATTCTCTATGATGGTACTCCTCGGCTTGAAAACAGTCACCTAACGGACCTTGCTGATGGAAACATCACCTTCCGTGACTTGGTCATCGATGGTATCGTCGAATGGGTCGATGCTGAAGAAGAAGAAGACCTCTACATCGCTCCTCGACCATTTGTTCTTCCAGAAACCGTCCCAGAAGGACCTCTCGCTGGCCGACCGGTCATCCACGAAAACATTCGATGGACAAACCTTGGTGAACCAGGCGTAGAAGTTGCCTCCATTGAAACAGAGGTTCGCATGCCCAACGGCAACATCGAAGTTGCGAAATTTGATGTTCCATTGCTCTACTCAACCGAGCACACTCACGTTGAGATCGATCCACAACTCGTCTTGGGTGTATGCGCTTCTCTCATCCCGTACCCTGAGCACAACTCAACCCCGCGTGTTACCGGTGGAACCGCAATGGTCAAGCAATCCCTTGGTCTTCCGAGCGCAAACTACCGTCTGCGCCCAGACACCCGTGCTCACATCTTGCACTACCCACATCGTTCGATTGTTCGAACGGATGCCATGCGCACAACGAACTTTGACGAACGGCCCGGCGGACAAAACTTCATTGTGGCCATTATGTCTTTGCACGGATATAACATGCAAGACGCCGTCATCATGAACAGAGCATCCGTAGATCGCGGCCTCGGACGCTCCACGTTTAATCGCACATACAATGCTGAGCGACGTCGATTCCCAGGTGGTCAAGTAGAAGAAATTGAAAAGCCAGGGAACAAACTGACCGAAGTCAAGGGATTGAAGCCGGCTGAAGCCTACTTCCATCTCGAAGACGACGGCCTACCTCTGCCTGAGACCTATCTTGAGGGCGGCGATGTTCTCGTCGGCAAAACCAGTCCGCCACGATTCCTCGAAGAATCAAACAGCGGTGCTTTCCTCATGGCACAAGAACGTCGAGAATCCTCGATGCTCGTGCGACACGGTGAGAAGGGTTGGGTCGACAACGTCTACGTCACGGAATCCGACAACTCTGGACGCTTGGTACGAGTTATGGTACGAAGCCACAAGGTGCCTGAAGTTGGTGACAAGTTTGCCTCACGACACGGACAAAAAGGTGTCATTGGACGACTCGTCGAACCTGAAGATATGCCGTTCACACAGGATGGCGTTGTTCCTGACTTGATCATCAACCCCCACGCGATTCCATCGCGAATGACGGTTGCCCACGTCCTTGAGATGATCGGCGGCATAGTTGGCGCTATGGAAGGACGCCGAATCGATGGTACAGCATTCCGAGGAGAAAAGGAAAGCAGCCTACGAGATGGTTTGGTCCGTAACGGGCTTGCTCACACAGGCCGTGAGATTATGATTAACGGTGAAACAGGCGAAGCATACCCCGCTGAAATCTTCGTTGGATGCATCTACTATCACCGACTTCACCACCTCGTCAGTTCAAAGATTCACGCTCGTTCACGTGGCCGTGTTCAAATCCTCACCCGTCAACCAACCGAAGGTCGTGCTCGACAAGGTGGTCTGCGATTCGGTGAAATGGAACGTGACTGTTTGATCGCTCACGGTGCATCCATGGTCATCAAGGACCGTCTCCTCGACGAATCCGACGGTATTGACATGTTCGTGTGTGCCCAATCCGGACACATTGCTTGGTACGACCCAAAACGACGTACCTACGTCAGCCCAGTCCATGGTGACGGTGCTGAAGTGTACAAGGTACAGACGTCTTACGCATTCAAACTCCTGCTCGACGAAATGAAGAGTCTTGGAGTTGCCATGCGACTTGAACTGGAGGACCGAAGATGAGCCGAAAAACCACAATGATTCCAAAGCGTATTGCACAAATTCGTTTCAGCTTGATGGATCCCGTAGAGATTCGAAAGATGTCCTCTGTTGAGGTCAAAACTCCGGATACCTACAAGGACGACGGTCACGCATATCGGCAAGGTCTGATGGATCCTCACATGGGTGTCATTGAACCTGGATTGGTTTGCCCAACGGACAACTGCAAGTACGACGAATCCCCTGGGCACTTTGGGCACATCCAACTTGAACTTCCGGTTATCCACATCGGCTTCGTCAATCTGATCAAGACCGCACTCAAGTCCACATGCAAGGCATGCAGCAAAGTACTGCTTCACTCAGCAAAGGAGACGCATCCGTCCAATCCTGAACTTTCCGAGCAGGATTACTACCGGTCCCGAATTAAGGACATCATCACCAAACACGGTGTTGGTTCCACTGAATTCTCGAGCATCATTAAGGAAGTCGAGAAGGTTGCTTCCAGTAAGAACCGACGCACGTGCATGCACTGCGGTGAGATGCAAGGAGAAATTCGACTTGACAAGCCAACTACCTTCAAGGAAAAGACCGAGAACGTCGGAACTGGCGGAAAGGAAACAGAGCGCAAGATGAACCCTCGTGATGTGCGTGAGTGGCTTGCAAGCATTCCTGATGAGCATTTGATTTTCATTGGAATGGACAAGCAAAACCGACCTGAGTGGACCGTTCTTAAGGTTCTCCCAGTTCCACCGATTACCGTTCGACCATCCATTACCCTCGATAGTGGGGACCGTTCAGAGGACGACTTGACTCACAAACTCGTCGACGTTTTGAGAATTAACCAGCGTCTCCAAGAAAACCGCGACTCTGGTGCACCCCAACTGATCGTCGAGGATTTGTGGGAATTGTTGCAATACCACGTGACAACCTACTTTGACAACCAGACGTCTGGTGTCCCCCCTGCTCGTCATCGTTCAGGTCGTACACTGAAGACATTGACTCAACGGTTGAAGGGTAAAGAAGGACGATTCCGTTCGAACCTTTCTGGAAAGCGTGTCAATTTCTGTGCACGTTCCGTCATTTCACCTGACCCATACCTTGGAGTCAACGAAGTCGGCGTCCCTGTGAAGGTTGCAAAAGAATTGACCGTACCTATTCGTGTTACACTCCGAAATCGTGAGCAGATGCGACAGATGATTCTACGAGGTCCCGATGTCCACCCCGGTGTAAACTACATTGTTCGTGGAGACGGTCGACGTGTTCGTATCAACCCTCGAAGTCGTTTGATCAACGCAGGTTTCCGATGTCACAACCCTGAGTGTGATTCCGAACACACACTGCGATACGACCTCGACTCGGTTCTACCTGCGCCAAACTTCCTTCCAGGAATGGTCGTACGTCCACTCATCAACCGAGTGGAAGGTAGTGACCTGACAGAAACCACCTACGTCGTCGATGACGAAGAAACACTTCGCAACCTTCGCGGAGAAGACGAGCACGGTCATCCTCTCGCTGAGGACGATCCACGTGCTATCCTCCACCACCGATGGATGCACGAACTTGCACAAGCTGACAACCCGAACCCGGACCCGTTCCCTGAACATTTGGAAATCCGTTGTCCTCACTGTGGCAGCCCTGTGGATGACTACGATATGCCGACACCGGTTGAAGATCGTCTTTCAACCGTTGACATCCGTGGAAACCCGAAGCCTGGTATGCAGGTCGAGCGTCACCTTATCGATGGCGATGTTGCAATTTTCACCCGACAACCATCACTGCACCGTATGTCAATGATGGTTCACGAAGTACGAGTCATGGAAGGGCACACCTTCCGGTTCAACCTCGCAGTATGTACTCCGTACAACGCTGACTTCGACGGTGATGAAATGAACTTACACGTCATTCAATCCGAGGAAGCCCGTGCGGAAGCCAAGATTTTGATGCGTGTACAAGAACACATCCTCACACCTCGCTACGGAGGTGCGGTTATCGGTGGTATTCACGACCACATTTCTGGTGCATACCTCCTTTCCCGACCGGGCACTTTGGTATCTAAGGCCCACGGCTTGGAAATGCTCGGAAGCATTGCCTACACAGGTGAACTCCCAGAGATTGTCAAGGATGAAAATGGTAACGATGCATTCCGAGGACAAGACTTGATTTCGTTGATTGTTCCTGACAACATCAACCTTCACTTCATGTCCCGAAGCCGCGACGAGGTCCACGTCAAAGACGGAAACGTTGTTGGAACGCTCGATAAGCGTGCAATTGGTGCTGAAGATGGACGCCTTCTCGATGCCATTGTACAAAGCAATGGCTCTGAAAAGGGTGCGCAATTCTTGAACGAGTTTACTCGATTATCCATTGCTGCTTGTACCTCACTTGGGTTTACAACAGGTATCGATGATGAAGACCTGAGCTCCGATGCTCTCGAAGCAATTCATGAAGCCAACGCTGCTGCTCGTGCGCTCGTTGAAGAAGAATTGGAACGCTTTGAAGCTGCAAAGGGTGACCCTCGTAAGTACGAACCTCGACCGGGTCGAACAATGCGTGAAACCCTCGAGGAGAACATCATGGTCATGCTCGATGAAGGAAAGCAGGCCGCTGGTGACGTTGCAAAGAACGAACTGAATCAATCCGGATCGACCAACGCTGCTGTTAACATGGCTATTTCTGGTGCTCGCGGTTCAATGGACAACCTCAACATGATGGCTGGTTCCATTGGACAAGCGAAGGTTCGTGGAAAACGTCTCGAACGTGGTTACAACGAACGTGTTCTTCCTCACTTCAAGCGTGGAGGACGTGGTGCACAAGACCGTGGATTCATCTCCGGTTCCTTCAAGCGAGGTCTCGAACCTACGGAGTTCTTTATGCTCTCCGTTTCAGGTCGAGAATCCCTTGTTGATACGGCTGTCCGAACATCCAAGTCCGGATACATGCAACGCCGTCTCATCAACGCTATGGATGACTTGAAAGTCTTCAACGATGATATGCTCTCGGTGCGAAACACTGCAAATCGAATCATTCAGTTCTCCTACGGTGAAGATGGAATTGACCCAAGCCGTGGTGTCCATGGAGCGGCGTTCAACATCGATGTCATCATCGACGGCGCCCTAGGAACCGAAGGCGGTTCGAAAATCACTCGAGAAAGCATTGAGCGTGAGGAACGTGAAGAAGACCTTGGCGCATGGGACGATGTTGAAGAATTCCACGATGGAGGTGGCGTCTGATGGTCGTCAAGAGTGCAACCAAAAAGAAGCTCATGGATTTGGGTATTGCAGAGAACTTTGCACATACCCTCGCCAACGATCGAAAGTGGGACGATGTGAAAGTCCTATCAGCACAGGATATTGCGCAAGTTTGCGAAACAGATTCTGAGACCGCCGGCTCAATTCGAGACACCATTGAAGGCGCTCTCAAGAAAAACCGAGCTGCAGGTTCTGAAGCAACAGGTCCAACCACAAATGTACGTCTCAAGCGACGTGCCGGCACTCGCACACGATCACGCACGAAAACCGCAGCGGATCTGGAGACCTATCATGTTGACAAGAAATTGCGTTCATTTGATGATGAACTTGCTGATGATGCAGTTTACAAGTCACTCAAAGCGGCAGTTCATGACCTAGGCACAAATCGATTTAGCGATAAAATTCTTCATGACATGACCGTCGCAATCCACGATAGAAACATTAAGAAATTGACCAAAAAGCAAGCATCAACCGTTGTAGCTGACGCCTATGCTGCTCTTGACAAAGCAAGCATTGACCCATTCGAGGCAGCGGGTATCATTACCGCTCAATCAATTGGTGAACCAGGTACACAGATGACGATGCGTACTTTCCACTACGCTGGTGTTGCAACCGTCAACGTTACACAAGGTCTGCCACGTATCATCGAGATTGTGGACGCCCGAAAAGTTCCCAGTACTCCGACCATGATCATCCGATTAAAGGACGACAAGAAAAATTCCAGTGATGAAGCACAAAAACTCGCTGCCGCCCTTGAAGTGACAACGACGTTCAACATTGCAAACATCGAAACCGACGTCGCACAGCGACGTTTGGTTCTCAAACTCAACAAAGGTCAATTGAAGCAGAAGAACATGACCGGAATGGAAGTCAAGGACAAACTTGAACGAGCACTTCGAACGCTCGTACAAGCCGACAAGGAAAAGAACCCAGGTGTGCTTACAATCATCCCTGGTGTCTCCAGCGAAGAAGATCTTGAAGATCTTCTTGAGAACCCGCCATCGTACACAATGTTGCTCCAACTTGAGGAAAAAATCCGTGACCTACGATTGAAAGGTGTACCAGGAATTGAGCGTGCAAACGTCCAGTTTGATGATAAAGAAGGTGAGTATTACCTTTCGACAATTGGATCCAACCTCTCTCGAGTGAGCGAGATTGAGACCATTGACCGGTCACGAACATACACCAACAACATCATCGAAATCTTCGATTATCTCGGTATTGAAGCCGCTCGACAAGCCATCATCAACGAACTTGAATCAACACTGCTCAGTGCTCGTCTTGAAGTCGACGTACGCCACCTTCTCATGGTTGCTGACGTGATGACTTCGGAAGGTGAAGTACGAGCCATCGGCCGACACGGTGTTTCAGGGACGAAGCACAGTATTCTTGCTCGAGCTGCGTTCGAAGTTACCGTCAATCACTTGCTCAAGGCGGGTATCATCGGTGAAACCGATCGTCTTACCGGTGTCGCTGAGAACATTATTGTCGGACAACCAATCTCCCTTGGTACGGGAAGTGTTGAGTTGTTCTACATCCCTGAGGAATGATTCCAACCATGAGAAACACACGTGGAGAATGGAGGAAGAAAAATGGATCTAAGCCGACAACTGAAAACTGCAATTGCAACAGGAAGCCTACTGTTTGGACAACGTCAAACGCTTGATGCGTGTGCACGCGGGGATGCTCGACTCGTTCTCCTCGCTGCGAATTGCCCAAGTGACTACATCGATGATTTGCGCGCCCGTCACCCTGAGGTGACCGTCCATCAAGCCCCAGTTGTCAACCGTGAACTCGGAGTTGCTTGTGGTAAACCATTCAGCATTTCGACAATCTGTGTCCTTGATGCTGGTGACAGCGATTTGTTGCAACTTGACGATAACACTGCTTGAATTAGCGGCTCGACAAATGAAAGGCTTGATGTTTGTTAAGGGCATAGCCTGACTATGCGCACACGATTGAATGCACTTTCAGCAGTTTTCTTGGTCTCACTCTTGGTCTGTTCCGTTGCGGTTTCTCAGTTGTACAGTCCTGAACAATTGGAAGAAACCCTCGAAGATGAACCGGCCCTGCTTGAATCACTAGCACGTTCAAGCCCAGCCACGATACTTGCATCCGGCTCTGGGCAGGCAAACGAGGATGGAGAACACATACTGGCCCTTCCGAATGGCGGATGGGCTGTTGGAATGTCGCAATGGACAAATTCGACATTAACGTATGGTACGCACACACTTTCACCATCATCGCCTTTCAACGCTGGCGGATTGGGTGAGTTCTACCTTGCAAAAATGGACGAGAAAGGAGCTTGGACTGGATTCATTAGCGCCGATCACAGCATGGGGAGCGGCGGTACATCCGTTCTTACCGATGTTGCAATTGGTATGGCAGGTGAAATCTTCGTTTCCGGCTACTTTTACGGCGAAATTGCATTTGGTCCACCAGGCCCCAACACGATGATTTCGAACCTCAACGCTGGATACCACTACGAAGGGTTTGTGGCCAGAGCTGACCCTATGGGTAACTGGATGTGGGCATCTAGTTTCTCAACGCTCGTAAACGGCACAGGTGAATTCAGTGAGGCCAGTGCTTTGGCTGTTGACATGATGGGTGATTTGTTTGTAACCGGTGAGTTTAGCGGTGAAACCGATTTTGGTGGCATGAGCATAAATGCGACAAGTCCAGATGTCTTTGTTGCGAAATTTGATGGCAACATGGGGACACTTTCATGGGTCATCAACGGTGGTGGTATCGGAACTGATCGAGTGTTTGACATGTCAACAACACCAAGCGGCGGTGTAAAATTGGCAACAATGACAGACGGCATTTCTCAATGGGGAACAACGTCGTACATAGCAAATGGAAACTTGGATGCAGTCATTGTTGAAATTGACCCGAATGGAGCAGTCCTCGGTACAACAGGCATTGGCACAAGCAATCAAATTACGGCTGTTCTGAAAATTCATGTTGATGCTGGCGGAAATACCTACATGGCCGGTACTTTTGATGGAACAATTTCAAGCGGAGGCTGGACAGCGACTTCAAGCTACGGTGGAAACGATATTTTCGTTGCTAAAAGTGCAACCAATCAAGCCAACAGCTGGGCATTGGTCTCAGGAACGAGTGGCACCGATGAACCTCAAGGGCTTGTCGTCACATCAACCGGAGCAGTTGTCTTTGGTGGCTATCTTACTGCCACATTTACTGCAGGGCCAAAGTCGATTTCAAACTCGAACCACGATGGTTTCGTCGTTGGCCTTTCCAACACTGGTTCTGTTAATTGGATCGAAAAGGTCGGAGGCTCTCAATACGATTATGTTTGGGCCATGGCAGTCAATGGCAGCGATTATGTTGGTGCAGCAGGTTCCTTCTCTGGATCGATGACACACAAAGGCGTCTCAATTACCTCCAGTGGTGGGCGTGACCTGTTTACTTGGGTCTTTGATCCAGCAAACCTCATCGATACAGACGGTGACGGTGTCCTAGATTCCGCTCCAGATAACTGTCCTACTGTACCAAACTCAGACCAAGCCAATACCGATGGTGATTCACAAGGAGATGCTTGCGATTCAGATGATGATAACGATGGTTTAACCGACAGCTTCCCTGACAACTGTCCGCGAAACGGTGAATTCAATTGGACAAGTTCTCGTGACTTCAACGATCCAGCCTCTTCGACAGATTGGGACAACGATGGTTGCAAGGATGATTCCTCTGAAGACACTGACGACGACAACGATGGCGTCCTTGATGTTGACGATTCCTGTCCGCGGACAAGCTATTCACCACCACGTCCAACTTGGGTTTCAGACTCGACAACAGACAATGATGGTGATGGTTGTCGAGATTCCGATGAGGACACAGACGACGATGGTGATGGATTCGAAGATGCTGCTGACGATTGCCCAACGGTCGTTGGAACATCGACACTTGGAACCGAAGGATGCATTGACTCCGATGGGGATATGTGGTCCGATACGACCGATGATTGCCCAACTGAATTTGGAAATTCAACCGAAGGTGGTCTGAACGCATGCCCCGACATGGATGGGGATGGATGGGCCGATTCAATTGATGATATGCCAATGGATCCAACCGTGTGGAGTGATTCAGATGATGATGGATATGGAGATAACCTCGGAAGCATGCCACAAGACGCATGTCCTGATACACCTGGCACCTCGTCAATCGACCGCTACGGATGCGTTGACGCCGATGATGATGGATACTCTTCACCAACGCAAGGTTGGGGTGTCGACAGTGGAGCTGATGCTTTCCCAAGCGATTCCACACAATGGGGAGATTTTGATGAGGATGGTTTCGGCGACAATTACGGAAATGCTTCCTGGACAGATCGACCTGAGAACTGGGTTGGCGTGTTCAAAGATGGAGCGCAAGACCAAGACGCCTGTCCTATGCAGCCGGGAACAAGTTGGCAAAACGGCATCCTTGGTTGCCCAGATTCGGATGGCGATGGCTGGTGGGATGTTCAAGACGCATTCCCTGTCGAGCCCACACAATGGTCGGATGTTGATGGGGACGGTTATGGTGATAATGCAAGCGGCGTCGACGCCGATGCCTGTCCAAACATTGGAGGCAATTCAACGGTTGATCGTCTTGGTTGCATCGATACCGATGGTGATGGACGCTCCGATCCTGAATTGAGTTGGACCGTCGTGAACGGTGCTGATGAATTCCGACTTGAACCAACACAATGGTTCGATACCGATGCTGATGGTTATGGTGACGAGATCGATGGATTTGAGGGAGACCAATGTCCTGCTGTCTACGGCCTTTCGTTTAACGATCGATTCGGTTGTCCTGACACAGACCGAGATGGTTGGTCCGATCCTGACGCAGATTGGACGGTCGAGGATGGAGCGGATTATTACATCAACGATCCATTGGCGAACGTCTACGTTGAGCCAGTAATTGTTGAAAGCGAGGAAGAGAACTTCTTCACGAGTCCACTCATGCTTGCCGTTTACGGTGTTGCCGTCCTGATTCTTGCTGGATTGGTGTTTATGATGACACGCAGTAAGAAGGAAACGGTAGGAAAGCAATTTGCTCAGATTCCGACACAACAACCCATGATGCAACAACAGATGCAAATGCCTGCTGCACAAATCAACCCGTATCAGCAACCTGCTCCGACACAGACATATGCGCAAGCAGCTGTTCCACCGCCCGTTGTTCAACCCGACCCAGCGATGGATTACTACAATGGATTGCTTTCTCAAGGTTACACACCAGAGCAGGCATCAATGTATACGAAACAATACTTCCCTCAGTTTAACAACTAGGTATTGCTAAGGAACTATCTCAGTATGTACCCTCGTGGCTTAGTCAGTTCCGTGTTGTATACGAGATTTCACTTGCTTCAAGTAGCCCCGTGTTAAGGCGAAAAGTATTCTCAACCACAATAAGGGGATGATGATCATGAGTGGATACCAGAGAATTATATCGATCAAATCAATGTCAAGCCCAGACCAGCCAGGAAGGAGGATGGCTTGATTTGGATCATTTGGGTTTACGTAAACAGAAACAGTTTCCCCCGCAGGGTAGTCGTCCACGTTGGGACGATTAGAATCACAGCGTGCCGCATCGTAATAGCTACTATGGATAGAATGACTAATCATGTCGCCAGTGTATGTTTCATTTTCGTAATCATACGCATACTCGATCCGTAGGCAGTAGGTAGTGTTACCATCAGATTCGCGGTAAGAGTCAACTTCGCTGGCGATGATTGTCCCATTCACCTGGGTCCAGTCCCTTGCGTCCAAATCTGCCTTAACATCATCCACAGCGTCAGCGAAAACAAACGCATAAACAATGATACCAAACAAGGTAGAAGCATAAAAGATACCCATCCAGAAAGTAAACAAAATTATCGATGGCTTCGAGGCGTCAGCATCGTTGAGACGCGCAACAAGGTCTGCTTTGCGACCCTCTGTTGAAAGATTACGCTTCTTCAGCTCCTCCTTCAAATCCACTACGCGCAGAGTTGACCAGTCCATGGTTGCCTGTCCTTCCACCTCCTCTTCCACTTCTGGCTCAGGCTTACTCTCCATGATTTCTGAGATAGAACGTCGGAATTAAACCCATTCCCAGCGGGCTGTAATGAACAACAAAACTTGGTCAAGTCATAATTTGCTTACTTGATCACTACCCCTTGCTATGCAAGAGCAAAGCAGCCTAAGTTAGCACTTCAAGTAGGCGATCTTGTTCAGCTGCCATTCGTAGTTCCATCGCAATGCGTCGACCGCTGCTCATTGGTTTTCGCCATAGAGCGTTCCCGTACGGGTGCCCAACGTTGACGTGGACGTTCGTGCCACCACCAAGTCGAGGAGCAACATCGTATATCCAGTAATTCATGTCCTTGTCGATGCAGGTTTGCAGACAAAACGGTCCAATGATACCAGGGTCGTAATGTTCCTTGCTTGCCTTGACGAATTTCTCTCCAAGTTCGAACGCTTTCTCGAGCAATGACTCACGGATGGTCGCTGTATTGTGACCGACGACGGTCATCTCAGGTATCTTTTGATGAGCAGGCATGGTCATTTGTTGGGGAGCTGGTAACCGAACATGTCCATCCAAAGAGGATTCAAACCTCCAATCAACTCCAAGCAACTCCAACTTTTCACCTTCATCAGCGAGTGGGCTGTAAAAGAAATTCAAATTGAAGACCGGTCCAATCACATAACGCTCGATACGAGCACCATCAAGGGAGGCTTGATCGATGATACCGTCTTTGAGAAGAACCTCGGACTTCTCTTTGTATTCCTGATAAGAGGCACACGTAAAGAAACCGCGTTCAAGTTTCTTTTGTGCGTGATGAAGTTTGACAATAACGAGACAGTCAATATCCTCAGGACTCTCAATCGCCTCAGGGTACGGAAGCCCTGCTTTGTCGAGAATCCAATAATAGTCCTGTTCTTCGGTCCGTTCTTCCATGCGCAACATGTTTCTTGAACCAAAGAGAGGAACTTTGAATTTATTCTCAACGTCCTCGATTGACGAGTAGGATGTAAACGAACGGTTTGGGATGTAGACAACGTTTCGCTTTCGCATTTCGACCTGCATGGATTCATCCATAACGTCGTTAAACGAAGGCATGACGATTGCTTTGTCAACCATCCCCCTAAGAACACGGCCAGAACCTGAGCGCTTTGTTTTGAAGTAATTTGCATAGGTTTTGTGTCGTCCTTCCTGACAATATGCAACCGTTGGGAACCCTTCCTCAATTCCGCCGTCGCAGATGTCAAGGGCGGAGTGTGATGCAGTCATGCCGATTCGGAGTTTCATCCGATCGTATTCTTCGATGATTTTTGCAATATCATCACGTTGAAGCATGGTTCTCACCTTTCCCTTGTCCATCTCGGTCTTTGATACCATCGATTCAACACTATCAGTCAAAGCGCTGCAATTCCATCAATTCCTCGGTCGTGAGTGTATCTCCAGACATCAACTTGCTCATCAAGTCTTGAACTTCAACACGGGCTGTTGGGCGTTCGCCTCCACCAGCTTCCGCACTGCGTCGTGCTCGCATCATGTCTTGGATGGAGTGCAAACATCGTAGGGATACGATGTAGAATCGGTGAGCCTTGTCAGCTTCCTGCTTTGTGTTTCGTAGTTCACGATGTTTTGAGTTCGCACGCTCTCGTTGCTTGTTGACTTCCTTGTCCCACTGAATCATAAGATCGTGCGCTTCTTGCGCAGCCGCTGCAGCTTCTTGAACCGCCTGATGAGCATCGTCATGCTCCTTTCGAGCAGCATTGAGTTCTTCGTTTTCACTGGATTCAGAGCCCATAGCTTCCTGTTCTTTCTTCATTTGCCGAATTTTTGCATTCAATTCTTTCAAACGCTTCATAACCTTTCCTTCGTTTTTTCCAGTGTGCTCACCGCGCTCAAATTCACGCTCAAGACGACTAAATTCACGCTGAAGGGATTGAAGTGTAACCGGGCGCTCTCGACGACCTCGCTGGCCACGTTCTGCTGGTTTTTCCTCAGGCTTATCGGAGCGAAGTTTGTCACGAATCTCAGAAACTTTCTTGCTGGCTTCATTGCGCACGCTTTTCTTCTCGCGAACAACTTGATTCATTTGTTCACGCACTTGCTTTTGTTGGTCCGATAGTTGAATGAGTTCACGTACTTCAGAATTGAACTCGTTTCGTTGAGAGACCAACTCCTTGGTTTTCTCATTCCAAGAATCTCGTTCCTCACGGTGTTGCGTAGCTTTTCCATCAAGAATTGCGCGCCGTTCTTCAAAGAGTTGTTTGAAATCGTCCATGGTCTTCACGCTCGTCTTGTGGCACAGTTGGATATGCCACGACCAACCGACCTACCACGCCCATATAACCCCTTCACTCTGGTCGATAGAATTGGGGTGTAGGAAATCAAAGAAAAGTAATGTTCAAAGTCATTGGGAAAATACTGTGGACTGGTGAGACCATGTTGCTCGGTGGAATGCAAGGGATGGAACGAGTTGTACAATCGGATTTCTATGCACCTTACATCAGTTTGGTTACGGGTCCTCCAGGCTCAATGAAGTCCTCGTTTTGTTTGACGTTGCTGACAAACCACCTTGCTCGTACCGGAGAATTCGGGCTGTATTGCACAGTTGAAGAAACGGTTGATTCTCTCATGCGTGGAGCAAGCAGCCTCGGATTGCAACTGCCTATGAATCTGCAGGTAACCGATTTCACAGAACTTCGTCGGGAAAATGAGGACATGGATTACCTTAAATTCACACGTAAAATGATTGAACACTTCAAACAAACGCACGGTGATCGATTCACGACCTTCGTTCTTGATTCTCTCGGAGCAATCTACTCGCTGACGACAGTCAATGAAGCGATGCGTAAGAAAATGTTCTCGTTCTTTGACTTCTTACGATCCATGAACCTGAACGTGTTGCTCATTACAGAGCGAAACCTTGGGAGCCATGCTGAGCTTCAAGGGAACGAGGGATTCCTTGCAGATGCAGTGATCAACATGGGAATGGATCATCGAAACGGAAAACTAGTCCGGACAATGCAAATCGAAAAAATGCGTCATGTACGTCATGCTATGGAGAAACAAGCAGTCGACGTTGGACCTCATGGTATGGTCGTTTTAGGACCACTATTTGATTGAGTCAAGGATCAAGTCGAGCGCACCTAAATTTACATTCGGCTTTGATTTGATCAAGACGATTGAGGATTTGTACGAAAAGAAGACAGCACATCCATCTTTCCCAATTAGACTCAATTTCTTTTTGTTGCTCAATAAGCGTTCAATTGAGGCGATGTCGACGCTAGAATCAGTGGCTCCTTCATCAATGAGTTCCACAGAAAGGACATGAGGAATCTGACGCAATGCGTCGATTGAATCTTGCACGATTTACTCTTCATGTTCGGGTGTATCATTGTTTGGATGGTAATGTTGCAGTTTGCCGCGCATCATATAGCCCATTCCTTGTCGATAATATCCATGCAATTCTTGTTGAATTTCCAATCCTCTTTCTCTATAGAACATAATAGCACGTTGATTTGATGCACGAACTTCCAATTGGACCGTGGTTATCCCCTTCGGAAGAAGAATGTCGGCCATGAGATTCCAGACGACGGATCCCCAACCTTTTCCTCGTGCGCCTTCATCGAGAACAAAGGACACGATACGGATTGTTTGTTCCTTGAATGGAGTGGTCCAAAGCACTCCGCGCATCGATGCAGGTGTTGATTCTTCTGAATCGAACAACATAAAGTTGGCATCCCATTCGGGGACGGGTAAGGAATGAATCGATCCAGCAAAGTATTCCTCACCTGTACCCTCAAAGAACAACTTACGAACTGCTTCAGTCCATTCAACCGAAAGTTGCTTCGGGGCAAGACCTTGCCGCCACCCTCCTTTCAAAGAATCACTTCCTAGTCTCTTTACGGCCACGCCTTCGTCCTTGGCGAATATCGATTTTATGGGATGAGCGCTTTTTCGATTGTCTCTGTTTTTGTTGAGATTTTTCATTGTTCACGTTTCCGATGCTTGCAATGCCTCCTTTGGAGAGCAAAGCGTCCAACTCTGTGAGGGACAATGCGTCACCACTGGACGCTTTTTGCCGGACTTCATTGATGTTCACATCCGGAGCCCGAGGTCTTCGACGTGTCGATTCACGGTTTGATGAGCGTTGCCCTCTGTTTTGATTCCGTTTGGATGAAATACGTTGCCAAGCCTCTAAACGTCCAATCTCACGGCGCAACTCGTGCTTGGATGAATATTGTTCGTTGATGGAACGCTGAAGCAACTTTGCATTCTTTTGGAATTCCTTCACAGATTTTGGATTGAGATGAACACCTTCCAGAGCAGGGTTGCTTTCAACGAGTTTCGTCAGGACATCTTCCTCCTGCTTTTTCGTCTTCTTCAATGCTCGATATTCCTCGTTCTGTTCACGTCTTAATCGGATAAACTCCTGATGTGCTTCGTTGGATTTCAGCGACGCTTCGTACATCGCTTGCAATTCAAAGAAATATGCAAAATCGCCCTTCTCAACGCCAAGGTTTGGAGCATTGAAGACATCGACCTCAGATGTTAATTTCTCAAAGATACGTACCATCTCTTCATGGATACGTTTGGTTGGGATTGCAATTCTTTGATTGATACCGTCTCGGACTTCACGAAGTTCCTGTACCTTCATGCTCAATGGTCGAAGTTCAGAGAGGATTTGTTGCCGATCCGATTTTACGTTTCGCGTTTCACGAAGCCCTCCACGAAGTAAATCAAGCAATTCCTTTGAATTTTGACGCTCTTCAACGAGGTCACGAATTTGTCCTTCAACCTCGACAAGACTCGTTCGTAAATTTTCAAGCTTCGTTGCAATCTCATCTTTGGATGTTAGTCGCAAATCATGGAACAAATCATCCGGTTCCTCGTCGATTTCAAAGACAGGTTCGCAAATGCCCTGCCATGATTTCCCTTCAGAAAGCAGCGTGATGGCCCTCATGAATTCATCTTGAATCGACATCGCACCTTCAGCTCTGACGACTCGAGAGAGGTCATGTTCATGGTCAAATGGATCCTCTATCGGCATCACGTGTTCCATTCTCCCATCATCGACTCCGGTGACAACTTCGAGTGGTAGCGGTCCAGTGTGATTCCATTTCTTGGCTTTGGTGCTGTATGCTTCGCCATTGCGAATCGATACAACCATCGATTCCCAATCCCACCTTGTTGCATATCGATCAAAGAAACTGATGAGAAGAGACGCTAAGGATTGTGTATTTTCTGTCTTAAAGTCGTCGTCGTTAAACCCAACATCAAAGGTTTTACCCTGAAATGAAAGGGGCTTTGAGGGGCAATTCTCCTGGCGGTTTGGTGCAAGCGCTGGTTGAACAAGTTGTGCATGCTGGATTGTTAAGAGTGTCCATGCGTAGGAGGACAATGAGCCATCAAATGCGTTGTTGATTCCCCTTCGACTTGCCCAGTATTTGACCATGTGGACGAGGCGACGCAAACGATCTTCCTGGGCATAGGATTTTAGCAGATGGGAATTGTAGATCGCCAATCGATTGTCGAGAGAGATGTCCACGTCCAAACCTGAACGAGGGTCCTTAAATTTCACAATCGGAATTCGAGCTTTTGGAATCAATTGTATGTTTTCCATTCCTTCTTCATGGAGCACTCCAGAAATTTTCCGCAAGACCTTTCTCGGTGTCTTGTTTTTGAAGGACAAACAGAGATCGAGATCTCCAGTTCCGATTGAGAGATTTGTTACGCTAGAACCGAATGCTTCGACCATTGCATTTTTACCAAAACGTCGGAATATTAGGCTTGTTAGATGGTTAGTAAGTGATTCTCTACTCTTCGCTTTAGCGTCACCAATTTTCTTGATGACTTTCTTCAAATCGCCGTCAAGAGTGCTGGTGTATGCTTCTGTTATTGAAGAAAGGTCGGGGACATCGATGTCTTCCATAAGGTGTTTGTACAGATACGGCCAACGGTCTTGTTGCGACTGTGAAAGTCCTGTCGTGGAACAAACACTCACTCTTCCTCACCCCTTTTATCGGTCTGCTGCCGGCGCTCCCTTGCCAACGCTCGCGAAGATTTACCACCCTGTCGTACACGTTCGGAATCCGCCATCAGTTCGTGGAACCCATTCTCAATGCAGTGTTTCCAATAATCAATGCCCCGTTGGCTTTCATCGAGCGCTTGTGCAAGCCTAGTTGTTCGAGCATCTGCGCGCTTTCGCCTTTGCTCATTTTCGATGTACGTGTCGTGAAAAATCTTTTTCTCGTAGTGCAACTGAACCATTGCTTGATGTGCCTTGTCCGCTGTTTCAAGGAATTGTTTGGCATTTTCTTGTAGATCCTTCATCCGATTAATTTCAGAGAATTTCTCTTTCCGAGAATCAACCCATTCTTCGTGTTTCCGTATCAGATTTTTCATCTCGTTCAATGTAGAACGTTCATCAAGATGCGTACCCCAATTTGTTTGGAGTGAGAGGTCGAGTGCGTCGAGTCGTTGTTGCAAGCGATCTTTTGCCCACTCCGGTTCGGGTTCTGTATCACCTTTCTGCTTCGGTGTTGTCTCTCGGATAGCATTGGCCTCTACAAACAGTTTCTTTGCTTTGGCTTGCGCATCGTTCCTTTCTTTCTTGAGCGAAGCGACTTTTTTGTTGACATCGTCGCGCTTTACCTTGGCTGACCGGGCCATGGAGGCCGCTTCAGACAGTTCATCGGTCCGTGCATCGAGTTGTTCTGGAATCTCGGAAGCGAGTCGTTCTCTTCGATGAAGGATGGCTTTGCCTAAAAACTCGGGCGTAATGGCCAAGAGCTCCTCAGGCGTCATGTATTTCGCCCACTCCACTACCCTCAATAAACCTCCTGTCATGTACTTGTTCGACATCATGCTCAAAAACCTCCACAGTTTCAAGCACCTTATGGAGAAAGACCGCAGGTATTCTCCAACCGTATTCTTGGTTGGGCTGCTGGTTTTTTCCCTCCTTTCAGTACCCGTCACTCAAGCAGAAGGGCCTGACAATGTGCAATTCGTTGGTTTAAACGCCCTAACGTATTCGGGCGTTGATGATTCTGGCGAACTTTCATCGAATCTCACCGTGCGCCAAGGTGACCATCTCAATCTGGAGATACCGGTTGAAAACACAGGCGTGGACGCCGAGATTGCGTCGGTTGTACTCCATGTCAACCAAACAGCATGGAATGAGACGGTATATTTTGACAACATCTCAATCGATGCAATGAGCACGCAGGTTCTTGTTTATCAATCATCAAATCAGGTAAATGAAGGCTCATTGAACGTAGCAATGTCGATAAACAACACAAGTCTGGTTTTGAACGATTCAATTCTGATTGGCCCACCCCCTCTGCCGAATGTTCACGTTGAAATTGAATTGATAACTGACTCCTATGTCTCAGGGGATTTGATCGAACTCAATCTTACATCCAGCAACGATGACGGAGAACGATCGTTTGCAGGCAACATGCTATGTTTCTTCCTTCAAGAAGAGGTTTACAACCAGTCACTTAGCGTTGATGTTGGCCAAAGCGTGGTCGATTCGGTCTCGCTGTATGCTCGTCCTGGAATATTAGAATGTCACTTGGATGGTGACCGCAACCAATCCTTGCAAACAACCGCATCGTTCTCCTTGGAAGGCCTGCCATCCGCAGTTTTTGATCAAGCAGGGTCCAGTGGATTCTCGCTCATTGGAGGTCCATGGCATGCAGGCGATGATGTTGAAGTCTCATTCATTTTACGCAACCAAGGTGATGCAACTGGTAGTGCTTTGCTTCTTGTGATGCATGATGGTGTTGAATTTGAGAGTGAATCGCTCGTGCTCGAATCAGGTGCTGCGGGTGAATTGCGGCTTGTTTTTGAGAATCTTGACTCAGGA
>JAKUNY010000069.1 GCA_022451765.1 Candidatus Poseidoniaceae archaeon | reverse complement strand
AGCTTGTCACGACCTTCATCGGCACTCGAGCCGAGCGATCCCCCAGTTGGGTTGTAGCATCACATGTATGTATTCCACACCATGCGAGTAACCCTTCGGTATCTAAACATGCCAATTCGGCTTCCACAGAAAACCATCTCCCCGAGGGATGATTCTCCTCAGCCCTTCCCCCGACAGCAGTTGCCGAGGTGCTAAGCAACCATCCGACTTGCCCCACGTATATGAAGAAATCGGATGCGAACTCGGGCTGAGAACGCACCATGAAAGCATAATTTTGCTCATAATGAGGGTAACTTTAGAAGATTCTGAGAAATCAACGGTTCGCCTTGAATTGGAGCAAGCACACTCTTCGCTTCACCATACTGTCCTAATTGTGCTAAAATTGCGGCTTGTAGGTTGACAAAATGCGATTGAGATTTATTCTCATCTGACACCATTGCAAGAAGGTCAAGCGCCTTCTCTTCCCTTCCGCTCAGCAGAAGCGCCTGTGCGAGATTGTAGAAGGGTTCAGAACTCTTCGGATTTGTTCGGACCGCTTCACGTAATGAGAGAATAGCTGCCTCAAATTGAGTTGCTGCATTCGAGACATCGATAGGATCCGCTGATTCCTGCATGGTGGTTGCCACTTGAAGGAGGGAGATTCCGTAATTGTTCATCGCACCAACATCTTGCGGCTCGCTGGCAAGTACCCTCTGAAACGAACGAGCAGCAGCACGCCAATCACCACGTCCAATTGCCATGAATCCTTCTTCCACCAAGCCCTTGACTTGCCCATTGTTTGATGCTTGGATTGTCATAGCTCGTGCTGGATGCAAGTCAAAGGGCGTGAAAACTTTTTCAGCATATTCGACGACTTGTGGTTGTGAAAAGGAGTCAACATTGCCGTGGTCCACGTGAACAACTGTATCAGCGAGATCCGAAAAAACAACTTCAACGACATCATCATCTGAAGAATAGATTTCACTTTCAACTTCAACATCGAGTGGGATTTCAGGGTATTGGACATCAACATGTGGGGCTTCATCAATTGCAACAGCCATGATTCGAATAGGTTCAGTTTCTGCTTCTGACGAGACCGTGCTTTCAGTCACATCAGGTAACATGGGAACCAAAAGTGGCTCTTCGATTACGCTGGATGAACGCGAGTCTTCAGAACCATTGCTGTCATCTTTGCCCGCATTTTCTTCCTCGGAAGATTCCATTGCCGTTTGTTGTTGGAGTGAATCTTCAGGTTGTTCGTCGGAAAGAGCTACATCAAATGGAATACCATCGCGATGGCTGCCAATTCCAAAAGGTAACCGAGAAACATTGGTGAGTGATTCACCACTAAATCCAAACGGAAGCGAGGAAGATTTTTCCACCTGAACTTCTTCTTGCGGCCGCTCAACACCCTCGAGTTCGTACCACGCATCTGTGGCATCTTCTAACCCAGGCACCTCAGTGGGGAGGATCATATCTGCATCTTGGAAGACATCCGAGCGCTGCTGGCTTTGCGAGCCACACGCAGGACATGAGCCCCCTGCAAGGTAGAGGATTCCGCAGACTCCGCATTCTTTCATAGTGGCCCCTTTGACCCTTTGTCTTCAAGTTCTTCAATCCAACGCTTAGGTGGACTTACTCTTCGCTGTCAGGAACGATGTCTTTCTTGCCAGAAGATATCACAACAGACTTAATGGCGCTGAGAATCTCTTCCGAGTCATCATCGACAAGCGCTTCAGCAGGAGATTTCCCTTTTGACCTTCCACGTGAGTACTGGGCGATAATACCGACCAGAGCAATACCAACAAGAGCAAGTTTCCAAGTTGTTCCGCCGTCTTCTCCTCCAACAACGTAAACTAAGAGCATGTAGAATGTGACAATGAAGGTTGAAAGCAGCATAACTGGGAAACCTGCCCGGAAGAACTCATTGAAGGAAATTGGGTACCCAGCCTCTTCAGATAAACCGGCCGTTACGACGTTTGCTGAGGCTCCGATGAGTGTTCCGTTACCACCAAGGCAAGCACCGAAGGCAAGAGCCCAGATCAGTGGGCCGAGATCGAGGTTGAGGTCAACTGAAAGAGAAAGCACGATCGGTATCATTGTCGCTGTGTATGGAATGTTATCAATGAAAGCAGAAGCGACTGCAGAAACCCACAATATGATGACGACCGCCGCTGCAAGTCGATATTCTTGACTGAATGCTTCAATACCTCGTTTTACAAAGCCACCTATGTAGTCGATGACACCCATGTATTGCAAGGAGTGAACGAGAACGAACAAACCGGCAAAGAAGAGAAGTGTGGTCCACTCAACATGCTCGAGTGGCTCTTCAAGTTCGTGAGGATTTGTGGCAAGGAGCATGATGACAGCGCCGCCTAGAGCGATCCATGAAACTGCTATGTGTACCACAGGGTGGAGGAAAAATCCAACGATAACCAAACAAAGAATTGTTCCGCTCACTTTGAGTCCTCGCATGTCCTTGATAGCGTATTGGCGCTCAAGTTCAGTAATATCACGATCTCTGCGTCCGCTGAACTCGTCTTTGTAGAGCCAACGTACAAGCATGAACGACGGAACGATCGTGAGGAGGATTCCAGGAGCCATTTCAATGATAAAGTCGTTGAAGGTGACCCCTTCTGATGCAAGTGCTGCTATGTCTGCATTGCTGTTACCTTCAATTGCCGATGGAGACATAGCAGATCCAATCATAATGTTTGGAGGGTCACCAATCATGGTCGCTGCACCACCAATGTTCGAAAACAGGACTTCAGAAATCAGAATTGGTATTGGCTTAATGTCCAACACTTTTGCGATTTGAATGGTAACTGGAGTAAGCAAAAGCATCGTCGTAACGTTGTCTAAGAAAGCAGACAAAACAGCAGTAACTGCACATAAAATGACAACAAGGGTCCAGATTTCGCCTCCGCTCTTTTTGTAGGCTTGAACAGCGAAGTACTCGAAAACACCCGTGTGAGATATGACTCCGACCATCACCATCATACCAAGTAACAGACCAATCGTTTCCCAATCGATCATGGTGGTTACTGCCTTGAGGCTGAGTGTGTCTTGGGGAGAGTAGTAATTCAATGCAATGACAGCAAGAAGACCTCCCAGTGCAGCGGCAAGGGTTCGGTGAACAACTTCTGTTATGATGAGGGCATAGACAAAGAGAAGTATTCCCAGACCAACATAAACCGCTTGAGTTTCTTTGCCTTCATAGACATCGATGTTGAGGTTAATTCCGTCCCCACCGCCAGCAGCAAAGCCGCTCTGAATGAAGTACATTGTACCGACCACAATCAAAGAAAGAAGCGCGATTAACTGCGCAGGATGTCGTCGGGTGAAAAGTAGATTACCGCCCATGTCTTCTGGACTAACATGACCTTATTGAGCGTTGGGTTATTGACTTGACTAATTCTTCCAAAAAACCGCTACATTTCCCCGTGCGAAAATGACTTGACTCGTGGTTTCCTGAGCAAGATGCGACCATACTTTTTTCAAATCATTGCGTTCGAATAAACCACGATTCACTTTTGCTTTCACAAGGGATCGAGATGACAACTGACCATCCAACTCAACAATCAGAGCATCCGTAACACCCGACTTACCAATGCGTACTGTCACCGGCAAGGATACGTCTTTTGCCTGACGAAGAATTGAATCCGGTACCTTCACGTCAGAGCCCCCTGTGATGTTTGTATGGAATTCTTCTGACATCCCCGCATTGCAAACAGTGGATAATTTTCATTCCATTTCTTAGTCGGACTCGAGAAGTGGTTCCTTGAACAAGCAAAGTCGAGCATTTGCGGCAAACCACTTCCTTGGCTTGATTGGAAAATCGTATGCGATGCCTTCGTGAGATTTTGTACAAGTGATTGGCATAGGTTTGCCGACGATTCAATGCGTGATTTGGAACGTCGTACAAAAGTGAAAGCAGCTGTTTTTGGGATGTCATGGCATGCTGTTTGCGCATGTCTCGCTGCCGTTGACGTCGACGTCCCATCCGAACAACCTCAGTTGAGTGCATTGAGCATGTCTGCCGTAATCAGATCAATGTCACGATCGCCATCGATTCGATGGAGGAGACCAGAGGCTTGGTAAAAATCTGCGAGAGGGGCTGTTTGTTGATGGTATGCATCCAAGCGTGCAACCACGGTTTGCTCGGTATCATCTGCCCGACGTTTCTCGGAGAATGCACCACACGTGCATCCTGTTTCTGGGAGTGGATTAAAACTGTCATGGTACACTGCTCCACAATTTCCACAACTAAATCGTCCACAAATTCGTTCAACGATTCGTTCATCGGGAACGTCGATTGCAAGAACAATTGATACATCGACAATTTCAGCCAAAGCCTCTGCTTGTGGGACCGTTCTTGGAAAGCCATCGAACATGACACCTCCTTTCGCATCATCCTCCTTCATCCTATCTTTGATCAAATCAATGATGACTTGGTCAGGGACAAGGGCCCCAGCATCCATGTAGTTCTTGGCTTCAAGACCAACATCACTTTGAGCCTTCACCGCAGCTCGCAGCATGTCGCCTGTTGAAACTTGAGGTAAACCCGTAGCGTCCATCATACGCTGTGCTTGTGTTCCTTTTCCAGCACCTGGAGGTCCAAACAAAACAATGTTGAGCATGAACGGACGTTTTGTCTCTCGCATTTGAACGTATCACTTCAACCCCATGCGCTGGAGGTATTGCTCACCATAGTGAATCCATTGGTCCATCGTCCAACCGTCGGGTAGTCCACCGGGGGGCAAAGGAGGACCTGAGGGCAACGGAGGAGTCACTTTGGCAACGACGGGAGGCATCTTCTTCGGAGGTAGTCCAGCAGGCGGTAAGCCTGCTGGAGGGAGCCCGGCTGGCGGCAACCCGGCTGGCGGCAACCCAGCTGGCGGCAGTCCGGCAGGAGGAGTTGCCTTTGGCAACGGCATGTCCATCGATTGAGCCAATGCCGCAGCAATCTCATCTTGAGAAACCTCGCCGGATGCAAGGTCATTGACAGAGTGACTGATGTCAAGCGCTTCGTCGCGACGGACTCCGAGATGGTCTGGATTTGTGTGCGCATCAGGAGAAACCAAATCAGTACCCGTGTCTTCGATCGAAGCTGACGATTTCAGCCGACGAGCACCTATGACCATAGCAACAACCACTGCAGCAAGAAGTGGATAGGCGATGAAGGGTGACATGCTTAGCAAACCTCCGGAAGTTTTCTGTGCACTCACACTGGTATCTGCTGAAAATTCAACGATAACGCCGCTATCTGACGTGAAAATAATCACAAATTGATATCGCCCATCTTCAGCATCTGAATCGGGTTTCACTTCACCGATAATTTCGATGCTTTGGCCAACAGGAAGGTCGGCGATGTTCGACGGTGAGAGTTTTGCCGAACGGTCTGAAAGGACCACTCCATCCAAATCCCGTACCTCTGCACTGAGGGTTCCACTGAGTAGTTGATTCCCTTCGTTTACAAGCGTAAAGGATTGTTTTGCAGAATCACCACGATCGATGAACAACAACGGAGCGACAGATTCATCGGTTGAAATACCAGCGTAATCGCTTGTTGGAACCTGAACTTGGATTGTCAGCTCCGTGGTTACGTACCGTCCATTGTTGCTTGCATTTACGTACAGTGGTAGATCAAAGGAAGTAAGGGCGGATGTTTGGTTCGGTGGACGGAGAGCGAGAAGGACATTCGACTGGGACAAGACTTCAACAAAACTAGGCGGATTGGCATAATTCACAGTCCAACCATCTGGTGCAAGGCCATAACTCCACACCAAGTCAAGTGCAGCGTTCCCTGTGTTTGAAACAACGAGGTTCACGAAAGTAAAATTGTCACCGATTGGTGTTGAGACCACACCACCATCCGAGTGAATGAGTTCGACATCGAGATTGTCCGAAACGATAAGAGAGGTTGTGTTCAAAGTGAAAAATTGTGCACTGTGTTCAACCCGGAGCGTGTACGTGTTCGAGTTACCCTCTCTTGCGGTTTCCGGTATGAGGAGTGCGAGGAGAACGTCGGCTGATTGACCTGGAGCAAGGTTCAACGCCAAATTGGTTGTACTGGATTGTTCCTCATAGGTCATTTCAGCCGCCCATGTTGGATTCCCACGCTCTAACGTTACTGTGAAGTCCATATCGATGTTTCCGTTGTTGGAGACCGTGTGATTAAAATAAACAATTTCGCCTGTGTTGGCATAAACTGGTTCAGCGAGTGCACCTGGACCTATTGCACCGCTCGGCCCATAGAGGTCGGACTGGAATGATCGTAGTTCTGCAACGGCAATATCGACAATTTCGACGTGGTTGAGCGTTGGATCTGTTGGTGACGTCACAACGCATGTCACTTCATCGATGTAGCCTGCTGCTGGTTGTCCGTCTGCTACCTCTGGAACAAAGACATTCACATCCATCGACAAGTCCTGGAGAATGTTGAGCGGCTCGAATTCAAGAGACGAAGAATTCGAGTTACCAAGCATAATTTGCCATTGAGAGGATGAAGTGCAAGTCATGGTGTATTGAGCAGCAGAATTGCCGGTGTTTCTCACACCGATTGAGAAACCTGTATCATCACCGGGTTGCGCAGTGACACCGACCGTTCCTGATGGGACTACATCGACCGAGTCCACCTGATCAATGACGAACGTGAGGCGCTGTGTGTGAGAAACAGTTGGCTGATTTTGATAACGCGCAGTGACATCGACAACGAACGTTCCAGCCCGAGCATATCGATCGGTTGAACCGTCGAGTGAAGCAGACAAATCCTCTAAATTCAGAAGCAGATGGACGGTATCGTTTTCAGTTCCTTGACCGCTGAGTGTGAACGGTCCAGAGGCGTTGATGGTTCGAGACCACTGATCTTCTGGGCTATTGAGGATAGAAGGGTAAATCAAATCAGGTTCTTGAACACTCGATACGGTTAGGCTTACGGGACGCTCTCCCGTACCCTCGTGGACAACAACAAACGGTAGCAAAAGACCTGTTTGATTACGAACATCCATTTCGACGCTTGCTGCTGCTTCTCTATCCGCTGATGATTGCGGTACTGTGCCATCATCCTCAAGGAAGATAACGCGCAAACCTTGTGCGGTCACTTCAACATCGATTTCGAGTACATTGTTGTCGGTTCCGGAGACACCGTCGTTCAACTCAACGACTTGATTGTTGGTATCGAGAGAAAGTCTGAGCGTATGGATGCCAGTGGAAGTAAACTGTGCAAAAAATGATACTGAATCGAGTTCACCGCCACCAAGCGATGAACGATTTGAATCGTAGAGAATTGTTCCTTCAGTTACATCTTCCAACTGGATTCTATAGGTACCCGTTGCAAGAGTGCCTTGGTTGTGCCACGCTAATGATACTGAAACAAGGTCGCCCACGAGTGGCGTGAGCGATGAGGGAAGTATGCTGTTTCCAAATGTGGTTAAGTCCGCTTTCGGTATCAACGTAGCATCAGCTGCGAGGACGACACTGAATCGTTGCGTCCCACCCCCACGATGCTCGATCATCAACATCCATTCACCGGTTTGCGTGCTCGCTCCGGCAGGCAGTCGAACTCGCTCAATGTTGTTCAAATCATCAGCTGTGCCACCCGTTACCGATATCCCATTTG
>JAKUNY010000068.1 GCA_022451765.1 Candidatus Poseidoniaceae archaeon | reverse complement strand
AGCTCTTGGCTGGGATCATGTCAGACTTGAAGCTCGAAGATTTCCTGATTCCGAGTGGTACATCCGGATTCCCGAGGATGAAATTGAAGCAATCCGCTCAGAGCCCGTTGTCGTTGTTTCGAATACATTCCCAGACGCTGGTATCGTCGAAACGATGCTTATTCTCAAAGCCGTATCCGATGTTCGCAAAGGGTCATTGGAAAACCTTCGTGGGATAGAACCGCAACAAATGGAAGATATTGGTCCCGGAGTCTACCTTGCGGTGCCATATTTTGGATATTCTCGGCAGGACAAGCGTTTCGAGCCTGGTGAGGTCATCTCTGCTCGAGCCATTGCTGACATGCTCGCATCACAGTGTGATGGGCTTACAGTCCTCGATTTACATGCACCCAAGGTTCTTGAAAATCTGTCCATTCCAGTCGCATTTACCTCGGCCATGCCAGAAGTAGCAACTCATCTTCAGCAACAGATACATCCGGATTTCATTCTCTCGCCAGACAAAGGGGCCATCGATCGTGCGAGTCAAGTAGCGAATCTTATCGGTTGCGAATTTTCGTACCTCGAGAAAACACGAATCGATGCTCACACAATTGTCCACAAGGCCAAAGATCTCGATGTGAAAGGAAAAATCGTTGCTATTGTGGACGATATGATTGCCACTGGCGGGACCATTTGCAGGGCCGCCGACGCTCTCCGCTCGCAAGGAGCTGTCGAAGTTCATGCGGCATGTTCTCATGGCCTCTTCACAGGTGGGGCGATTCGCAGATTAACCCAATCTGTTGACGGTGTTCATGCGACGGGAAGCCTATCGAATCCTCGATCCGTCATCGATGCTGGACAAGCTTTGGCTCGAGGAGTGAACCAACTACTCGGAAACTGACCGGAATTACGGCATAAGGCGTAACATTGCCTTTATATGGTCGAGTGTGGGCGGACAAACTACAACACGAGGATGATTCCAATGAGTGTACACGTACGATTTGAAACCCCAAGCGACCTTGCCGACAGTATCTATGAGCTCATTCGAGCCAACCAAGGCGGGCGAATAAAGAAAGGAAGCAACGAAGTTACCAAGTCCGCAGAACGCGGAACTGCACAATTCGTTATTCTTGCAGAAGATGTTAACCCACCAGAACTTTTGGCTCACATTCCATTGATTTGTGAAGAAAAAGGAATCCCATACGGATATGTACCAAGCCAAGAATTCCTCGCCAAGGAAACGGGACTCCCCACCGGTGTCAAAACCGCTTCAATTGCAATGATGGAAATTTCCAAAGCAAACACAGAGGCATTCAACAACGTTCTCGAGGCAATCAAAGCCATCAACAACTGACCAGGTGACGAAAGATGAGTGACGAAACAGTAAGTGGCTGGCCTGCTGAAGTTGTAGAGATCGTCGGTCGGACTGGAATGACCGGTGAAGCAACGCAGGTCAAGGTTCGAGTCAACGATGCTCCAAACCCACGAGACGTAGGGCGTATCATTACACGGAACGTTGTCGGTCCTGTCCGAATGGGTGACATCCTCATGCTCAAAGATACGGGTCGTGAAGCCCGCAAGCTCAACGCACGGTGATTATTATGCCAGAACGAAGAGTATGTTCATTCTCCGGAGAGGAAATCGAGCCTGGTACTGGAACCATGTTCGTCCGCAAGGACGGTAGCATTCTATGGTTCAAGAACAGCAAGGCTCGCAAGAACATGGTCAAGCTGTCCCGAAACTCCAGAAAGGTCAAGTGGACACGTCACTATGTCCGTGGCGGAATCCGCTGATTCAATTCGGTGAACTCATAAAGGGCCTCTTGATAGTCAAGGACGGTGAAGAAGATGGAAACAACCTACATTATGGTCAAGCCAGACGGAGTACAACGAGGACTTGTTGGAGAAATCATCGGTCGATTTGAGCGAAAAGGTCTCAAGTTGGTCGGTCTCAAATCGATGGTGCCGAGTGAAGAAATTGCCCGAAAGCACTACGAAGTTCACAAGGAGCGCCCGTTTTTCCCCGGTTTGATCAAGTTCGTTACCTCCGGACCTGTTGTCTGTATGGCGTGGGAAGGTCGTGATGCAATATCCGTTGCTCGCAAACTCATTGGTTCAACCAATGGTCGTGAGGCAGAGCCAGGCACCATCCGTGGTGACTTTGGAATGGATATGGGATTCAATATGATTCATGGTTCTGATGCACCAGAAACAGCAGAATTCGAACTTGGCCTCTGGTTCCCTGAAGGTCTCATGACGTGGGAAAACACCATGGGCGCTTGGGTCTACGAGTGAATCTCTATTTTCCTCCCTGGGAGGCAGTCGCATGGACGAAACAGATGTGAACGAAGACGAGCCAGTCGTTCGTGGCGAAAATCGTCAACCCATTGTTTCGGTTCTCGGTCACGTCGATCACGGAAAAACAAGCGTCCTCGATTTGGTGCGTTCGCTTGGAAGTGAGCGCCAAGCGAGCGTTATGGACCGAGAAGCTGGCGGAATCACCCAGCACATTGGAGCGACTGAAGTACCTGCTCAGGTACTCAATGAAACCTGTGCAAAACTCATGGGGGGACGCCCTTTCAAATCTCCAGGACTGCTCTTTATCGATACACCAGGACACCACTCATTTGCTTCGCTTCGAAACCGTGGAGGAGCACTTGCTGACATTGCCATCTTGGTTGTTGACATTATGGAAGGACTGCAGCCGCAAACCATTGAATCCATCAATATCCTCAAACAAACAAAAACTCCATTCGTTATTGCTGGCAACAAAATTGACCGTATTCACGGATGGACATGCGAGCGCGATCGCTCTTTCATTGAATCTTTGCAAGAACAACGAAAGGACGTTATCGACCTGTTCCAAGACCGATACTGGAAACTACTCGGTCAAGTTTCAGAACATGGAATCAATCTTGAGCGTTACGATCAAATCAAGGATTTCAGGAAATCATTCCCGCTTGTACCAATGTCGGCGAAAGAAGGCGAAGGTCTCCAAGATCTCCTCACTGTTACCGTTGGATTGGCTGAACGTTTACTCGAAGATCGGCTCACTGATACCCTCGGACCTGCTGAAGGAACCATTCTTGAGATGAAGGATGAGGTTGGAATGGGGAAAACCATCGATGTTATCCTGCATCGTGGCTCGCTCAGTATCGGTGACCACATTACGGTGGTCAGTGCTGACGGCCCATTTGATGTTCGAATTAAAGGGCTCAAAAAAGCCAAAGGTATGTCGGAAATGCGTGATGCTGGCGACCGATGGGAATCGGTTGAAACCATTCATGCGGCTGCTGGTGTCAAAATTATTGCTCAAGGATTGGAAAAAGCGCTTGCTGGCTCAACCATTCGCCTTGCGAGCGAAGAGTCATTCGAAGAGGCCAAAAAAGAAACCCAGGTCTCCGTCGAACTTGATGAGGAAGGTGTTGTCATCAAAGCCGATACAATCGGTGGCTTGGAAGCACTCGCTTTCGAATTAAAGAAAATTGAGGTTCCAATTCGTCGTGCCACGGTCGGACCTGTCAACAAGCGAGACTTGATGACCGCAGAATCTGCCAGCAGTCGCCTGAATCAAATCATTCTCGGTTTCTCGATTGAGCCCAACAACGAGGTCAAGGAAAGCCTCAACCAGGGCGATGCAGGTGTGGCATGGATTGGAGGTGACATCATCTACCATATCATCGAACAATTCGAAGAGTGGAAGGAGAAAACCAAGGAAGCCATGGATTCCGCAGCTCGTGAAAACCTGGTCTATCCTGGAAAACTGCTCTATCTTGAAAACCACACCTTCCGCAATAAGGGTCCAGCAATCGTTGGTATGCGTGTTCTCGGCGGCCGAGTGCATCTTGGCCAGCGATTGATGAAACTCGATGGATCACCAGTTGGTCAGGTCAGGAGCCTCCGCTCCCGAGCAAGTGAGGAACTCAAAGAAGCAAAACAAGGCGAGGAAATCGCTGTGGCCGTGATGGGTCCAACCGTGGGAAGACACATCGAAGAGTTGGATATGTTCTATGTCGATATTCCCGAATCGCACGTCCCACGTCTTGCAAAGGTCGAGTTAACTGAGTTGGAAAAAGAAATCCTTGAAGAGATTGTTCGTCTTCATCGGAAGGATGACCACTTCTGGGGACGACGTCACGTTGGCTGATGCCTGTCCGACGTAAGAACGGCATACATTCAAGTATCATGTCATGCCGATTCACTCTTGTTACTACGAAGGTGAACGACCATGGATGCTGGATTCTCACAAGGAAACGCGGGTGGAGACGCTCGAACACAAGACCTGATTCGAACCGTTGCAGACATTTCCAACGGATTGATGAACGAGGTAAGCAAAGTCATTATTGGAAAGAACGAAAATTTGCGACGCGTTACTGTCGGCATTCTCTCCAATGGAAACATGCTGTTGGAAGATTTCCCTGGTCTTGCGAAGACCCTGCTCGCCAACACCTTCGCCCGCGCCCTTGGTTGCAAGTTCAAGCGTGTTCAATTTACTCCTGATTTGCTTCCTTCAGATATTATGGGGACATACATGTACGATCAGAAATCTGGAGAATTTAAATTGCGAGCAGGTCCGCTGTTTTCCAATATTTTACTTGCTGACGAGATAAACCGAGCACCTCCAAAGACCCAGGCTGCACTGCTTGAAGCAATGGAAGAAAAGCAGGTCACAATCGAAGGTATCACACACAAACTCCCTGCTCCGTTCGTTGTTTTGGCGACTCAAAACCCAATTGAGCAAGAGGGAACATACCCGCTTCCCGAAGCACAAATGGATCGTTTCCTCATGAAGATGAGCATGGGTTATCCTGACAGGGCTGAAGAGAAAGCAATTCTCGCTCGGCGTAAACTGCGTGGAAAGGACCAACACGATGTTGAACAAATCACATCTCCGAAAAAGGTCGTTGCGATGCAAAAAGCGCTTGAAACCGTACACGTCGATCCAGCAATTCTTGCGTACATCGTTGAGATTGTTCAGCGAACTCGTGAAGATCACCGTGTTGTCAACGGTGCATCTCCTCGCGCATCGCAGTCCCTGTTTAAGACCGGTCGTGCTGCAGCCGCAATCGCTGGACGAAACTATGTCATTCCCGACGACATCAAGGGGATTTCCCTGCAAATCATCAGCCACCGTATCGTCATGAAACCAGAAGCAAAGATACGAGGAATTACTGGAATGCACATCGTTCGGAAGATTCTCTCGGAAGTTCCTGTACCCGTTATTTCTTGAGATTTGAAATTGAATTCATGCCGAAGTTCAAAACAGGTAAGCCCTGTGGTTGTATACGAGGCGGGGTGAGATGGCAATGAATCCTTACAAAATGGTCATCGCCGTTGCCAACCAGAAAGGCGGTTGCGCAAAAACAACAACCGCCGTTAACCTTGCAGCAGCATTGGCTAAAGGTTCTCGCAAGCAAGGCGTTCCACCTGCGAAAGTTTTGCTTGTTGATCTCGACCCACAAGGAAACTGTGCAACCTCTTTTGGTGTTGAGAAAAAGAACATTCGAAAGACAGCTTACGATGTGCTTGCAAATGATTCTGGTGAACCGTTGCCATTGATGGAGGAATACCTTCTCTCACCCCGAGAATTAAGCGATGCAATGCAAAAAGCCTTCATTCTCCGACAAGGAAAAAAGGCCCCCAAGAACCTTGAAATCAAAAATTTGTGGCTTTTGCCGAGCGATATCCATCTCTCAGGTGCAGAGATCGAACTCTCTCACAAAATTGGTCGCGAAACCCGTTTGCGGGAGGGGCTTGAACCAATCATTGACGAATTTGATTACATCATTATCGATACACCTCCATCGCTCGGTCTGCTCTCGATCAATGCGATGTGTGCAGCGAATTGGGTCATGGTTCCTGTGCAGGCAGAATACTACGCGTTGGAAGGGTTCAGCATGTTGATGAATTCGATCAAAATGATCCAGAAGCGCATCAACCGAAGTTTGAAGATTTTTGGTGTTGCAATGACAATGGTCGACGCTCGTTCAAAACTTAGTCGACACGTTTGTACAGAAGTGGCAAGAAAGATTCCAAACAAAGTGTTCAACACAACCATTCGAAGATTGGTTAAAGTTGCAGAAGCACCTTGGAGCGGAGCGCCAACCGTTCTCCTAAACGAACCACGGGCAAGTGGTGCGGGTGCTGGTTCCCTGGAATACTGGACTCTGGCAAAAGAATTCCACAACCGAGTTCAGGAGATGCGACGTGAATTCGGTGTCAAAGAGCATCCCCGTCTGCTCTCGGGTCGAAGGTAAGGGTCGAAAAATCAACACAAGCCCCGCCGCTTCGCGCGGTTGGGTTAAGTAGGGAAGGGACTCATTGACCATCGGGATGCACAAATGACTGGAGAAGGAATGACCTCGGTAAGTGTAAGTTACGAAGTTCGAAGACAATTGAATACATTGCGCACAGTAAGTGGGCATAAGAGCGTAAATGAGTTGCTTGAAGATCTCATTCGAGCACACAAAATGGCTCGCATGCGAGGAGAGATTGACACATTGCGTGAACATTTGCAACGCGTTGCTGATGTCAACGTCGATCACTTGGTGAGCCGGTTGAACATGGCTCCATTCGAGGTCTGAGGTGCACATCATGATGGAATGGCGTCCATCTGGCTATTTGTTGACAACTGAGCAACTCATCCGAGGTATGTTTGATGATGCAACCGATGAAGCAAAATTGCTCATCGCTGCAACTGCTGGTGAAGTTGAGTTGTTCGCTGAAAACAAGTCATGGAACGCTGTCCTGTGGCTCATTATGAACATACTCAAAGAAGATGGCAAACCCATCTATACTGGAACTGAGCTAGGAGAATTACGCTCTAGTCTTCCCATCGTTTGGCGATAATCACTCCTTGCCGTACTTTGCAAGATATTCGTGACCGTACCATTTCCATTGCTCCATGGTCCAGCCTTCAGGTAATCCCGAAGCCGGCAAAGGTGGAGCCTCAGCTGGCGCTTCTTGAGCAGGTTCTTCTTGCACAGGTTCAGATTCTTCACCCAACGATGCAATCGATTCAATGGACTCATCCCCGGTGAACATAGCCTCTGAGGTTGCAGGTTCTACCTCAGATTCAAGCTCGAGCCCAGTGTCTTCTTTCTCCTGCATGTCCAAGGGTTGAACATCGTCTCCCCAAAGCGAGTCTGAGTCAATTCCACCCGTCGCTGAAGAGCCTGCAGTACCTTCGAGAGCTTCGCTCATTGCTGCAGAAGTGGGTGCTGCTCCTCCGTATTGCTTAGAAGTTGCAGCCGTTTTACGTCGCGACATAATCATGCCAACGATGATGATGACAGCGGTCAAGCTGCCAAAGATGATGCCACCGTAAACCAATGCATCGGTCATAGCCTCGCTTTCATACCATTCCCCGCTTGAAGTCGATTCGGTGGTATCGGTGGTGTTCCAGCTGCTGAAACTCATAGGCGTTTCATTTCCAGCAATCTGGTCAGCAACGTATTGCACGTAGGCAGGTGTACGCCATCCCTGACAAACATCACGAACGTCGGTAAAGTCAAGATTGCAATGATATAGCTAGGTTTGGACGCGTGAATCATCATCGTTGTAATCTGAATTTGCCCCAACACCGTCGCGATCGATGTCAAGGTACTCTCCCTTGATAAGATCCATTCCATTGGATTCTGAGGCATCAGCCCAACCATCTCCATCTTTGTCTTC
>JAKUNY010000067.1 GCA_022451765.1 Candidatus Poseidoniaceae archaeon | reverse complement strand
CCATCAAGGAAGATCTCCAATTGCTTGGCATGAGTTACACTCAATTCGCCATCAACGATTGGCCCACTTACCTTGACTCCGGTTGGATGACCCCCTACGCCAAGATTCTCCTGCCATGGCAAGAGGACATCGCTGCGAAGGACGTCGAAAGCGGTGGACGAGGTTACTATCAGAAGCTCGGTTCCACTGCCAACCGCCAGACGCTCGAATCGTTCATGTCTGCTGGTGGTACTGTACAAGCGCACCTTGGCCCACAGGGTAGCCAAATCTACGGCCTTGATGTTGGACTAAACGGTCGATTGCCATTCGGAATGGACGTGCAAAGTCGTAACACACCAGAGACGAAGATTCTGTACACAGACCTCGACATCGCTGATCCATTCCACCCGATTATGGACGATGTTTCCACCACTGCCTTCCAAGGCTTTGAGGGAGACGGGACGGTGGCAACAGCGGTTCTGAACACGAACTCCGTGAGTACGCAAAACGTTCCAGGTGTCTGCAATGGATACATGGAAGACGGTGGCTTCTTCCAGAGCCTTCTGCGAACAAGCGCAAACAGCAAGGATGTCATCATGGGCACGTGCAGTTACTACCAAGGCGGTATGATTGTATCGACCATCGATGTTGCGACCTACTCTTCTCGAGCGGACAGCACAACCTTCCCGCTTCTTGGAAACATGCTTGAGTACACTGTCACACCGTACCCAGAAGGATTCGGTGCAATGGGACAAGATCTTGGTTTGACCATCAACGACGACACACCAGGAATCGACCCTTCAACCGGTGGATACGCAACGCACTACATGAAGAGCGACGCAACCGTGAACTTTGGTTACACCTCAGCAACCTCTGCCCCACTTACAGCGGACTGGATCCTTGACGGCCCAACCGATTGGGCGGGTGCAACCATGGCAAGTGGAACCGATCACATCTCAGAAGCTTCACCTTCGGCGACCTTCTGCAAGACGGACTTGTCTTCTGCAACTGGTTGTCTTCAGGGAGCACAATGGACTGTGACTCTGTTACTCCACGACGATGCAGGACACGCTCGAATCATATCCGTTCTTGTTGAAACCAACGACGTTCTCGCTGATGCGTACGCTCCTGAAGCCAACATGAGCATCGACATGCGCGATGAATACAAGGACAACGTCGAGTACATTGGCACCAAGACTGTATCGAACACAGAATGGGATGTCAATCGAGTGATTCTTACCGAAGCGGGAGAACTTGTTCTTCACTTCGATGCAAGCGAATCCTACGACGCCGACGCCATTGACGGAAGCAACGGCATTGTCACCTACGAATGGAAGGTCTTCTTTGACGCACCGTACGGTGACACATCGTTCAACCTTGAGGGCCACACCTTTGAGGAATCTGCTGCCAGCAACGGACTTTTCTCATACAGATTCCAAAACGTGACTGTGGATGATTCAGGCACAGCGGAGTCTCAAATCCGTATGGAACTGCGTGTATACGATGCATCTGGAAAATTCTCAGACAAGTACCGAATGTACTTCGTTGTCGTACCAGAAGGGTACGGTGACGAAATACCGGTTGTACAGTACAACGACTTTGAAAACACATCTGTTGGAGTAACCGAATCAACCTACACAATTACTGGTACAATTCTCTCAGGCTCAGAAACCGGTGAAGTATACGTTGAGGCAGCGTTCTCTCGTGAGGACTTCTCTGCATCAGCCATTGAGAAGTACAACCTCATTACCGACAACAAGTTCGACCGATCCGATGCACTCGCTGACTCGGATACGTTTGAATTGACGTTGAACATTGATGAGTACTACAGCAATACAAGCGAAGTTGTTGAGATTTGGGTTCGTGTCTATGAAGGAGACGACGAGCGTTGGTCCGATGACCTCACAAAGATGGTCCTCATCAACCTCAAGCAATGTCGAGGCGTCCTCGCAAACGAGAGCGCTCTTGCCGCAGGTGGAGAGTTTGTTTGGAATGCAACAACATCTGAGTGCGAATGGATTGGTGAATGGACCTACGACCCGGCAACGGGATGGTCTGAACCATCCAGCGACAATCAGGCTGGTGAAGAATCTGAGGACAGCAACTTGATGCTAATCATCGGTATCATTGCCTCTGTCTTGGTTCTCTTGCTGGTTTCAGTGTTCTTCCTACGTGGCGGAGGTGGCGACAAGGTCGACAACCTCAGTGCTGCTGCTGCTGGCTATGGTCAACAAATGGACATGACTGAACAGTATGTGCAGCAGTTGATTGCTCAAGGATACCCTGAGGAAACAGCTCGAGCCTATGCGGCGCAATACGTTGGACAAGCCGCAGCTGCCGAACCGGCTGCAGCGGCACCAGCGGCGGGCAATGATCTGTATACGCAGTACTACAATCAGTACTACCAGCAGTTTGTTTCCCAAGGTTACGATGAGGCAACGGCTGGACAGTACGCTCAACAGTACGCTGCGCAAGCGTTGCAACAGCAACAATAGCCCACTTCAGACCCTATGGTCCTGAAGATGCATTGAAGAACCCCAAAGGCTCGCAAAGGGCATGGAAGGTTTGGACACTGGCGATAGGTACGCAGTTCGAGATATTGGACTCGCTGAAGAAGGATCACGCAGAGTTGATTGGGCTCGCTCGAGAATGCCTGTTCTTGCAGCACTCAAGGAAGAGGCAGAACGTACCAAGCCACTGGCTGGAATGCGTGTGGCGGGCTGCCTTCACGTTACCAAAGAGACAGCGGTCCTGATCGAAACAATTGCGGCTGCAGGTGCTGAACTTTCGTGGTCGGGTTGTAACCCACTTTCGACACAAGATGATGTTGCTGCTTGGCTTGCTCAACAGGGATACTCTGTTTATGCTTGGCATGGTCAAAGCGTTGATGATTTCTATTGGTGCATTGACAAGACGCTTGAGTTCAAACCAAGCCTTACGCTCGATGATGGAGCCGATTTAATCGTCCGCGTTCACGGTGAGAAGACTGAATATGCTGGAGGCGTTCTTGGAGGTACTGAAGAGACCACAACAGGTGTTCATCGACTCCGAGCGATGGCTGCTGCAGGAGATTTGAAGTATCCTGTAATCGCAGTCAACGATGCTGTTACAAAGTGGGATTTTGACAATGTCTACGGAACCGGTCAATCCACCCTCGATGGAATCCTTCGAGCAACTTCCGTTCTCATTGCTGGAAAGACCATGGTGGTAGCTGGATATGGACACTGCGGAAAGGGTGTAGCCATGCGGGCACAAGGGCTTGGAGCCAACGTTATCGTTACGGAAGTCGACCCGCTCGCAGCACTTCGAGCAGTTATGGATGGATACCGTGTCATGACCATGGATGAAGCCGCACCATTGGGTGACATCTTTTGCACTGCAACAGGTATGAAAGACATCATCCTTGAGCACCACTTCGCAAAAATGAAAGACGGGGCAATCGTTTCCAACACAGTGCATTATGATTGCGAGATTGACGTTCAAGCCCTCGAAGAAATCTCCACATCAGTTCGAACAATTCGTAAAGACAACGAGGAATTCACCCTTGCAAATGGAAACAAACTACATCTTCTAGCACGGGGGCGTCTTGTCAATCTGGCTGCTGCTGAAGGTCATCCGTCGGAAGTTATGGACATGTCCTTTGCAAATCAATTCCTTTCACTCTGCCGTCTTGCCAAAGAAGCAAAAGACATGGACAACCTTGTTTACGACATTACGCTTGAACAAGATCAAAGTCTTGCGACAACGAAACTTGAGACAATCGGTGTCTCAATTGATACGTTAACCGATGAGCAAATCAACTACAAGGATGATTATACTGCTGGGACCTAAATACGTCATTCTTCTTCAAAAGACGTCAGTTCCTCATCTTCGTCTTCTTCCTCGGTGTCGAAGAAGCTCGAAGCATGCGAAGAGAAATCTGGCAATTTCGGCTTCCATTCTCCTTTTACGGTCTCTTTTGCGTCAACAATTTTCAGCATTCGCTCCTGGAAAGCTGGAGGTCTTCGGCTCAGAATAAACATGAACAGTTTCGACAGACGAATTTCTTCTGGAATGACCACGTAGCCTGTGGCGGTCTCAAAGTCCATTGCACGTAAGAGATTAAACGCTGGACGGTTAAAACGCTGGAACCAACGACGTGAGATACGCATTCCTAAAATCACCGTTGTAAGGATAACCAAAGAGGTCAAGCAGAAACCCCCAAAACCTGCCCCGAAGATTTGTGGCGCTAAGATGACTTCAAGCATCAAAATTGGTGTAGTGAGGAGAAGGAAAATCTTGGATTCACTAATCGGAGGCTTGGTCATTCGCATTTTGATGGCTTCCCAGCCGTTGTGGTGCCTTTCCCAAGGTTTGAAGTGTTCAGAGGAGGGTTGCTCGCTTGCAAGTTTACACATTTGATGCAATCGAGCAACGCGTGTGTATTGGGTTGTGGCAAGATCCATATTCTCATCTATAATTGATTGAAGTCTTTCACTTGCTTCACCATAGAGTCCCATGTCTGCGAGTATCGCCGCTTGTTCGACGATTGGCGTTACTTCTTCTGGGGCATGATGTCTGGCATCTTGCCACCATTGCAATGCGTCCATGTAGAGGCCAAGTTCATCGGAAAGGAGGCGCCCTCCGCGAACCCACATTGCGAGATCATCGGGTTGTAATGCAACTACTTTCTTGGCGGCTGATAAGGAGGAAGCTGCCTGTTTCAATGTTGGTTGTTTCCGCAATCCCGGTAGACTTGCATCTGAAATAATTCTCCAAGCATCAGCGTGTTCTGAATCGAGTTTGATGGCTTTTCGAGCATGAAGCAAGGCTTCCTCTCTATCATCGGCTTCAAGTGCTTCCAATGCATCAAGATAGTGTGATTCTGCTGTCACGTTTTCACCTCAATCGTCTCGATTTCTTCCCTGGTATCTCCGAGGTCGTATTGGTTGCGGCCCTCGATTGTGTGCATGTCCGGGGCGCTTTCCGCGGGCTTTTCGATAGCGTTCCTCTGGACGCTTTTTGTCATCACCTCGGTTTTGTCGGTCACGCCCTGAATCACGTCCAAGTCCTGAATCTCGACGATTATCACGCCGACCTCTGCTTCCACCAGAATCACGTCCGCTATCACGTCCACGTCCTGAATCACGTCGATTATCACGTCCGCCTCGGCCTCCACCGAAACTCCGTCGATTATCCCGTCCGCCTCGGCGATCTCCATCACGGCCGCTGCGGTTTCGACCAGAGGATTCACCCCTTGACTGACCACGGCTGCCAGTGTGCCCGGGTTTGGGCTTACCGCATTGGTTGCACTCGGTTCGGAAAGAGAAATTTATGTTGCCGCAGGACGGGCATTCCCAGTCGTTTCGTCCATGATTTTCTTGACGTGGACGCTCTCGACGATTGTTGGAACGATTATCATCCCTGAACGATGCTTTGTATTCTTTGACATTGCCTTCCTTTGACTTACCACAGCTGTTGCATTCTGTTCTCCAAGCAAAGTTGACATTGTTGCACGAAGCACAAACCCAATCGCTTTTTTGGGAATCGTTCCCTCTACGATTGTCTCTTCGATCGAACGAACGCTGTTCCCGTCGTTGAGGACGTTCGTCGCGATGTTGGCGCTTGGGACGCTCCTCTCGTTCTTTCTTGGCGCGTACGATGACGGTTGAGCCAAGGAATGACGTATTGTCTTGGTTACGGTCAAGGTGGGCAACATGTGCAAGAGGCGCATCAGTTGACCCGAGGACTGCATCAATTTTTCCAATGTAATGACCATCTTCTTCTCGGACAATAATCGAACCAAGAGCGGGTGATGAGCCGTTGAATGTGACAAGTAAGCCACCCTCATGACTGGAACGGTCAATGGTACCTCTGAACATGTCCCTCAAACCTTCCTGCCTACCAACCATGTTTGAGTCTGTTGGTCAGTTTCGGCGTGATGAAACCCATCCTGCAGCAACGAGCCCTGCAATGAGTGTTGCAAACATTCCAGGTGCGGGCAGGATGCTTCCACTCTCTTCTTCCGTATCGGAAGTGGTCGAACCACCCGTTGTATCGCTACCGCCTGCGTTCGGGTCATCGACCTCGATTGTAATGCTGGTTGTTGCGCCGGATGCATCGGTCGCTACGATGACAACGGAGTAGGGTGATTCAACGTTGCTCTGAATGCAGTTTGCAATAGAAACTTGAATTTCCCAAGCGAGGTTATCACGATCGAAGTTGGATGTTTGACCATTGCAGATGCTCAACATCATACTCACGTCCTGCCCATCTGGATCAATGACGTTTCCATTGAGCGTGAATTTCAAACCATCTAGTTCCCATTCGGCTTCCTCGCCCATGAGATTCGTATCGATGGTGATGGACGGAGGTTTGTTCGACTTCTCGATTCCCAAGGCGAGCATGAAGTTGTAATCGAGCATTCCATTCGCTGATGCAGTACCCGCAATCATTACGCTTCCCGGTGAAAGACCGGACATGGATAACTCCATCATCACCCCGTTCGTATCAGCCACAGCAGTTGTGCTGGAACCCATTTTCGCCGTTTGCAGAGCATGTGCATCCACAGTGAGGCTTGCGACCATTCCCGTCGAGACCGGTGTGAATTCGATTGTATCACCGCTTGGAGAGAGCGCAGCGCTTGCGTCCATGACTTTTCCAAAGGTGTAGTTTCTGTGTTCGACAGTTTCTGCGCCGTACGCATCAACACCAGCGCACTGGCCGACGGCAGATGCTCCGTTCGCCATGACGTACAGGCCAGCGTTTTCATCCATTCGAACATCCCACCCTGCATCGGTAAATTCGCATTGCAAACTCCATCCGCTTTCGTCGATAACCCACATACCCGCTTCTTCGGTTGCAAGCATTTCTCCATTCGTTGTTCCGACTGGTATGATGGTACCCTCTGCTGGCGCAGTCGTGCTCCAGACCGGGTCATCATTGGTGAACGGAGCCATCGTTGTGAAATCGACAAACAGGTTTCGAATCATTGGATACGAGCCGATTGGATAGTCCACGTCAGCAATGATTCGCAATCGCCCATCGGGGAGGAATTCACTGGTGGGTGCGGCGAGGTTTTCGTTCAAAACACCGTCATCAAAGAATCCCATTTCAGCAATACGCAACCCTTGCTGTACAGGGAACGTCATGACCAATTGGGCATCGGTAATGTTGGTGATGTTCATTGCGAGCGTAAAGTTTGAGCTTCCTTGATTGGGTAGCTGGTCAAAACGTACGTTGTTGTTTTCGTTTTCAGCAATGAGCAGGTGGATTTCGAGATCATCTGTGACAGTCACTGGAACTTCTTTGCAGCCCGCATCCGAAAGTGGGCTGCTGCAGGATCGCTCTTGTTCGTGACCTGTTGGGACAAGGTTGACTTCGTCAAGTGCAATACCATCCTCAACGAATTCAAGGTCGTTCCAGTCAACGTTGCCTCTGTGGGATGGGCCTTCGCGGATTCCGAGGCGCGTCTCCATGTCTGCGATGCATCTTGGGCCGATTGAACGCACGGCTTCTCGCTCGTCGGTTGAAATCCAATCGTCGTCTCCTCCCGGTACCCCTTCGAATAGACCGTCCAAGTTGTCGCGAACGATGGCGGATTTGCTTCCGTTCACCCAAGCTCTGGCATCCATGACGCCCGTTGCCCAATCATCGTTCACATCGAGGGTACAGAGAGCAAAATCGTACTCAAACAGGTCTTCGAACGTATATCCACTGCAATCGACATCGAGGCTACCCTGGCGTCCTGATGTGGCTTGAACCTGTTCATTCTCGTCCAAAGTGGACATTT
>JAKUNY010000066.1 GCA_022451765.1 Candidatus Poseidoniaceae archaeon | reverse complement strand
ACGGACACCAATGGACAGAATGTCGGTAGGATTCGATTCCCATACTTCCTATTGTGCTATCATGGGGTTTCTGACGTTGACGCCCAAGATGTCGGTGGAGGTCAAGGAGGCGGCCCAGGCGGTGGTGGCCAAGGAGGCGGCCCGGGCGGTGGAGCAATATTGTACTCCATCGTACCAGAAATGGACTATCTAACCGATGCGTATGAGGTTGAAGAAATAATTGTTCACGCAGGTCTGACAGTCTTGATTCTGGCTTTGATTGGGGCTTGGATTAAACGTCGCTTGAAGTGAAACTATGCGAACCCTCGGCGGTCTGATTGTACCGCTGTTTCTCGTCTCTGGTTGCATCGGAGAGACTGACTTTTATGGAAATACACTTGAACCCAAACCGTTGATAGAGTTCGAACTTGTTGATCAGAACAACGAACGATATAATCTCTCAGACATAGATGCAGAAGTCATTATGGTCGGTTTCATACACACTTCTTGCGGAGAAGAATGCGATGGCTTAACTGCTTCAATGAAACAAGCATACGATTTGCTCTCATCTCAAGAGCAGGGAGGAGTTTCATTGCTCTCGATAACCACCGACCCATGGCACGATGACAGCAGCCGTTTGTACCATTACATGCTGAACAACAGTGTAGAATGGCCACACCTGACGGTGTACGACATCAATTCTGAACTTGGGATGATGGAATCAGTGTGGAATCAATTTGGAACAGCAGTTGAGGTCATAGCTAACGAAAGCCAATCCATGGCTCGATGCTCAATTCATTTGATGGATTATACCGTTAATCACACGGTTCACGTGATTCTCATCGATGAAGACCGAACTACGAGAGTTCAATGGCTGTATTCCGATTGGGACTCAGAAGAGGTTGCTGCAGACATCAGAAGGCTTTCCTCAGAATGAAATCCTTTACCAACCGAGTGCTCTACACTCAAACAGGCGGTATCGATTTGTGGGCCACAGATTCTCCTATGCTTTCGCAACGAGGTGAAAGGACGAAACACATTACGCTCATCGATCCAGATAAGCAACCTCCAGAAATTGCAGCAAAAAGAGCATTGGTGGCCGTAGAATGTGGAACTTCGGCAATCTTTGTTGGCGGATCCACAGATACAGGAAGCAACATTGTTGATGCTACATGTATAGCCATCCAAGAGGCGCTAGAGTTAGCGATGTTCGCATCAAGCCAGCATCCTGATGCAGACGAAGATCAGTGGAACGTACCGGTCATTCTCTTCCCTGCAGGCGCACATGCGATGTCCTCAAACGCTGATGGGATATTGTTTATGATGCTCATGAACAGTACCAACCGTAAATTCCTAATCGAAGAGCAACTCCAGGGAGCGCCCTACATTGCGAAAGCCGGCCTTCAGACCATACCAACGGGATACATTGTTTGTGCTCCAGGTGGTGCAGTTGGAGAGGTTGGGCAAGCCGATCTCGTCAGTCCAAACGACACAGAACTGATTTCCGCATACTGCCAAACTGCAGAGATGTATGGATTCTCAACAGTCTATCTTGAAGCAGGCTCTGGCGCAGCCACTCCTGTCTCCCTTCAACTCATCAAGACTGCAAAGTCGGCAATGAACTGCACACTAATCGTTGGCGGAGGAATTCGAACGCCCGAGCAAATGAGTGCTGCTGCAAAAGCAGGAGCTGATTACATTGTTACCGGAACAATTACAGAAGAGTTTGAGGATCTTCAACTGCTCAAAGAGCGATTGAAATCACTTATCAGCGTCCTCTGATTCATCTTCAAACAGGACTGGATCTCCACTACCGCCCGGTGATGGTGGGCGTTTCTCATCCACATCAATTCCTTGAGGTAATTCGGTTTCCTCAACGTCAAGGTCAACAGTCCCACCTTCTGCAAGATTGCGCATGTCATCAGACGTTGGCGTTGAAAGACTACGTTCGACATCCGGGCTGTTTGCATACGCATCCCTTTTTGCCTCACGGGCATCGTGCCCTCGTACCAAGGAGAGAGAGTCTGCAAAGACGCGACCTACGACTTCACGAGTCCGCTCGCCCCGCCGTACGCTTGTTACCTCTTGCATAGCAACAACGTTTTGCGATTCAAGCTCACGAATTTCGGCGACCCGATCAGTAAGTGCGGCCTCAAGGTCCGTAATAGTCAACGACATTTGTTGAATCCTTTCATCGCGTTCAAACACATCAGTATGGAGCCTACGTTCTCGGCGTCGTAGAGATTCATATTCACGGTTCCTCTCAAGCAGTCGACGTTTCATCTCTTCGATTTGCTCCACAAGATAATCATGTTCCGCAGAAACAGAACGTGGTCCTTGCATGACCCGCTCAAGCTGTTCCTCCAGATCGGCTAGTCGCTTGTCACGAGCATCCAAAAGACCCCGCATTCGGTCAGCGATGTCACGCAATCGTTGCCGCTCTTCTTCCAGTGCATTATTGGCAGCGACCTCGGCGTCGTACTGTGCCGACTTTTCATCGAGTTGATTTTTCAGTGAGCGTACTTCATCGGCAGTTACGGAGGTTAATCCCGCGTCTGCGGCCTTCTCGAGGGCTTCACCCATCAAACCCATACGGCCTTCCATTTCGGAGATAACTTCATCCTGTGATACGCTTAGATTTCGCAATTGCTCCACTTCCTCATGAAGTGCATCCTGTTGCTCCTTCGATAGCGAGGAGGATTGGACATCGAGTTCGTGTCGAGTATCGGCCAGCAGTCGATCAAGATGAACGATGCGTGCTTCGGCTTCTTTGAGTTGCTCTTCGGACTCATGGAGGCGTTGAATTTCTGGCGCAACTTCGTCTTCTCGCTCAGCCAAATCCAATTCCAGTACTCGAAGCCGTTGTTTGACGGTGACGACTTCATCATTACGGCGCCCAAGTTCATCCCATGCGATGAGCACCTCTTCAACAAGCTGGTCGATAGGGTAGCTTTTGAGCATCCCTTCAAGCGCAGCCCTGTCGTTTCCAGAAGTGGTTTGCTGCCCTCCAGAGGAATCAGGGTTGGAAGCGCCGAGCGTCATACAGGTATCTATCGAACCTCAACCACTCTTGAACCTTCCCTGTAATTTAGGGTGATAGGTGGCTGATTTTATGGTGAATGTTTCCAACCAAATCAGTTGATTGATGTGTACTGGTCATCAGGCATTTCACTGGCAAGCATGAGTGCACCTTCAGCAACTTTTTCGAGAGGGTTTTCGACACACCAGACGTTTACGTCTCCGATGTCAGCGATTTCGCGTGCAACTCGCTCAGCAAGTCCTTCGATAAGTGATCCTCCTCCTGAGAGAATGATGTTGTTTCGTAGTACAGGTTGGTATTCCGGATCGGCTTCAGCAACAATACGCTTGATTGCATTTCCAACCTTCGGAATTAGAAGTTCACATGCCTCTTGGATGAGGTCACCGATGTCGACATTCTGGCTCTTTCCATCAACGGAGAGAGACACTTCAACGGTTCGTACATCACCACCGACGTAGGAGGATTCTTCCTTCCACTTTCGGACCATGTCTTTGGTGATTTGAGCACCAGTGAACTTCTTTGCAATGAGAGTTTGAAGCTCGATATCGAGCCAATCTCCAGCTTCTTGGATTGTGACTTGATCTTCATCCGTCGGGAAGGTTCCGTAAATTCGAGCGATGTCGGTGGTCACTGCTCCTATGTCTACAACGATAGAGCCGCCGATATCGTTGATAGCGAACGCAGTCGCAAATGGTTCAGTTACGACCATGATTGCGTTAACTTGTCCTCGAAGTGTGGCTACAAGGTTGCTCTTGTCTGTGAATGAAACGTGACTCGGGGAGCAAATAACTCCGAAGACTTCGTCAAATTCTTCCGGATCAACGGTCTCGATGAGGTGTGATACGAATGCCTTTGCAGCAGCGAGATTTGCTTCATCGTCTTGGGCGACTCCAGCAGCCATAGGACGGTAAAGGTTGCAAGCAAGTTTGTTCTTTAATGCATCAGCGCCGAACAGAACATCTCGCTTGAGGAAATTCCTCGCAACGGGGTCTTTTGGTCGTCCAACAACTGTCTCAATTGAATGCATTGCGCCAGCGCTTGAGGCAATGGTTGATTGAAACGTTCCTAAGTCAATTCCAACATATAATCGTCCGCTCATCTTGTACACCTTCTCGGATAAACAACCGTGGATGCCATAAGGTTTGAAGATAGCCCTTCAAATGAATGAAGAAAATTTAGCCTAAATCCCCTCTTTTTCCTTACGATAAGCAACATATTGGGCAATAAATCCAAACAGAACAGCGACCGTTATCGAGGTAAGTATTGCAATTGCAGGTAACGAATTCGAATCACGTTGCGTTGCAAGCACCGGTTCATCTGGATGAATCGTAAAGAGATCGGACCGATAGCTCGCAGAGGCTGGGGTCGTCCACGAGCTAGAATTCAAATCGGTCGCTAAAATTAACGCTGTCCAATTCCCTTCCGCATTGAGGGGGAAGAAGTCTTGGTCAATTACTGCGACACAGGTTTTCCAAGAATCGTTTGTGACAAGCAGTGAACAGACATCAACTTGTTTCGTTGGCAATCCATCGCTTTGGAGCACAATGGTTGCATTCACAACATCATCATCGAGAATGGAAAACAGGATTGAAATGGTCTCATTGTCGTGGGACATTAACACGGATTCATCCAGAAAAATACGGGGAGCACTGTTTTGTTGCGAACAACCTGAAACCTCAACGGGAACCTGCTTGGGCGTCGACAAACACGCGTCTACGTTATCGTCAACCCCATCTGCATCGTTGTCGTCAATGCAGCCATCGGAATCCAAATCCCACCCAAGAGCGTTCGTGAAGGGGCATGAATCCTGTTCGTAAGGGATACCGTCTCCGTCTCCATCAGAATGGTTCAAGGGATCGATTTCAACCCCTTGAACAGCTAAAGCAAAACCAATCCGGTTACCTTCTACACCCAACGTGTCGGGTTGATTTCCTGGCGCCACATATCGCCCAATCACCATGACATCGACATAATCAACGTCTGCAAGCGTGCCTGCATCTAGGTGGATTCCCACCGTGGTTTCATTGCTCGATGGGAAAGCAGTTGTGTTCAGGTGATCGGCGAAATCGTAGTAAAGCATCGAGCGACCGTCTTGACGATAGTTTTCCCCGACCGCAAATCTTCCATCAGGCAAACGAACCATTAACTGCACATCATCAACCAAATGGGGTTCGGGTTTTGCTTGGAACGACAATCGAACATCCAGTGATTCGTCGTTTTGCAAAATGAAACGTTGCTGAAAGACGTCTCCTGTAGAAATAAATGGCCCTATCGCCCCCGCTCCATCCCAAACATTTTCCATGAGATATTCGATTGGCTGCATGTCATTCTTCCGTTCAGAAAGGTGGTCTGACGGGTTGGTCTCAATGAGGCGATATGAATCGTGAATCCAAACATTGGAAACAGGCCTCTCTATATCGTCGTTCGTCTGCTTTAATCGCTCGAAATCGAGAATTTCACTTAGGTTGAGCAAACCCCAGCCATCGTAATTGTTTGGCGCTGCTGAACCTCCCTGGCCATTGTTTCGAAACTCTTCATTCAATGGAGTTGTGGAGAGCGACATGAGCGCTTTGGTCATTGGTGCGGAAGGAACGAACCCATTACCAAGAAGGACAGTTTGTTGAGGAGCATTTGGTTCAAACCACGGCGAACGGTTACCAAGGTTGTGTTCAGAAAGCGATTCATTGTGTCCTGTCAACCAACCTTCTTGGACCATCTGTTGAAGGACGCTGGCGTATGCTGCTGCCATGGGGGTCGACATACTTGTGCCGCTGGATGTGTATTGGCCAGCATTGAATGTATCAGGCGAACCATCTGAACGTGCAGATACAATGGAAACTCCAGGTGCGAGAGCGAAAATACCTCGCGTTTCAGCGTCCGTTTCACCATGTACGGATGACACCCACCGATCCTGAACTGTGTCTTTGGTTGACGCTCCGATGGCGAGAACGTTTCGAGCATTGGCTGGTTCCAAAACAAATCCTCCGTCGTTGCCCGGTGCAATCAGCGGCAACGTCCATGGAAACTCGCGAGTGAAGGCGTCAAAATCGCCTGACCTTAAGGTGTAATCCGTTGTATCATCGCCCCACGAATTCGAGTGAAGATATCCGCCGTACATCGCCGACTCTGCAAGAAGCAAATCTACTTCCGGCGGAAGCCACCCTTCATCAGAAACGATGTCTTGTACGACCAACTTCGTGTCATAGCCAAGGGACATCACTGCAGGCGGAATGTTATCTCCCATTGCAGTTGCGAATGGGTGACAACCAAGAATCCCCGCAGTGTGTGTTCCGTGACGATAATCAACGTGACCTGAATGGTCCCAATCATCAATGCTCGTGTTTACATGCAACAATTTGCGATGATCTGGACCGACTGATGAGTTTGAAACGCTACGAAAGCAGGAGTGATCGGCATCAATACCGGTGTCTGCAACACCAACAACAACACCCGTTCCATTGAGTCCGAATGTCCAACTGGCCGGGTAGGTTTGATTTCCACCACCAGAAAGTAAAACGGCAGAGTCGAGGTTTCTCCCCACCGTCCTTAATTCCGGTTCAAGCCACAGAATCCCGGGTAATTCTGTAAGCCACTCCTGCTTGAGATTCGAGTCCCACTTTATCTTCAGGGATGCTAGGTGTCCTCCATCCAACGGGGGAAGCTGCTTTCCAATGTACGTTTCCACTTCATTGTGCAATTCTTTGAGAATCGAATCAGGCAATCCTGGCTCAAAAACAACACGAACCTGTTGATGGTTAGATGGAATGGATTTCCATAGAGCCTTTGGAGCATCCTCTTCGTATGCGTAAGGGTGAGTTACGTCAACATCTACCTTCCAAGCAATCAATTTCGATGGAGTCTGAAGCCTGAGCGGGATGTAGCCGTAATCCTCCAAAGAGCTCCACTCTTCCTGCCCCCAGTGATTCCCGTAGGGATTCACCAAAACGACTTCTTTCCCTTCGAACTCAGTCTTGTCAACCAACCCGTCAATAGGTAGAGGAGCTGCGAGGATAAACAGCGCTAACAGGAAACTTCGCACATCCTTACCCTACCCTTCCATGTTGATGAAACACGCGATACGATTACTCGACCGGAACCATCGCGTTTAAATCAAGAAACAGGTCGCCTTGGAAACATGAAGGCATTTCGTGTGAATGGACAATCCCCGTTTGGTAGTCTGCGCCAGAAGTTCTCTCTCGACGTCGTCGCAGCTTCAAAAGACGATGCTGAGCACCGAGTCTACTCGATTCTTGGATCCCGTCACAAGGCATCCCGCCGTGCAATTATCATCGAGTCTGTCAATGAAATTGACCCACGCACTTCAACAGAAGCTGCGGTTCTCCACCACTTCCGAGAAGAAATTGCTGCAGCTGGTGGCAAAATAGCCCCCACCGCCGAAGAGTGAATACAACATCGCCGCATTGATGAAGGTCGCACCACAGGCATTGTCGAGGCGGTCTTGTGGAACAATCTGAACTTCAACGCACAGCAAGACTTGTTGAGATGAATCGTGAGCGATTCCACGAAGTACAAGAACGAATCGAACAAGTAATCAATGTGCTTGGAGAACACGACGTTACTGCAACGATTCTCGAAACACTTGCAAAGAAAAATTACGATTCCGAAATGAAAATGCACGTCTCAATAGGTGCAGGTGTAACGCTTACGTGCCAGCATCCAGGCGGGGGAGAAGGAACTACGATTGTCGATCTTGGCAGCGGCATTTTCGGTGAACGCTCGTGGTCCGATGCGGCAATCCTA
>JAKUNY010000065.1:6294-7839 GCA_022451765.1 Candidatus Poseidoniaceae archaeon | reverse complement strand
CTAGGTGTTGTGGAGTACACAGATGCCTTGGAAATGATGTCAACGTTACAGCAACAACGCATCGACGATGAGATTCCAGACACCATACTCATCCTTGAACACCCAGAAGTTGTTACCGTCGGACCACGTGCCCGCAACGACGGAATTACACCTCCACCAGATTATCTGAGTCATCCTGTTGATCGAGGAGGAGGACTGACGTGGCACGGGCCTGGACAACTTGTCGTCTATCCAATTGTACACTGGAACAGAGACGATGAGAAATCCGTTGCTGAAATAATTTCCAAAATTGAATCCTGGGTTATCGCAGCCCTGGAGACGCTTGGAGTCAAGGGATACAGAGATGAGCGTATGCAGGGGGTTTGGGTTGACAACAAAAAAATCTGCAGCATTGGACTTTCATTCCTAAGATGGGTGAGTCGCCATGGGTTTACGATCAATTACGATACACCCCCTGGTCGGGTTGAAAACCTTGCAGGATGCGGCTTATCCGAAGCAACAACAACATCTCTCTCCAGACTGGAATACACCATAGGGCGCGACGCGCTAGTGCAAGCATTACTGCAAATGATGTCTACGATTCTCGACAGAACATGAGGCTGGGGAAACAAACAAGTGCATATATGAGAATGTGCGGATTTGCACGCATGGGAGAGGTCGTCCTAGGCATTTCAGGTGCGAGTGGAGCCATTTACGGTGTCCGCCTCGCGCAAGCACTACAGGACCTTGGTGTAGGCATACGCCTTGTTGTAAGCGACTCTGGGCGCATCACACTCAAGCACGAATGCGACACGACTCCGGAAGCTCTCGCAGAAGAGACGGGAGCAATCTTGGAAGAACAGGCAAACATTGGTGCGAAATCTGCATCAGGATCCGCACCCATCGATGCTGTTGTAATTTGCCCGTGCTCTGGAACGACACTTGGCAAACTTGCAGCAGGTATTGGAGACAATCTCATCACACGCTCTGCAATTGTTGCCTTGAAAGAACGACGCAACCTCATTATCGTACCTCGAGAAGCACCTTATGCCACTGTCCACCTAGAAAACATGGCAAAATTATCAGGATGGGGAACAGTGGTCATCCCCGCCTCCCCCGGTTTTTACAACCATCCGAAATCAATCGATGATATGGTCGACTTCGTGATTGCCCGAGTTCTCGACCAAATTGGTCTTCAACACTCCATCGGCAAGCGTTGGACTGGCGACGAACTCGACGAATGAGATGCATTTGTCCAACGGGTTCAAATGAGGAAACATGCTCTAACACCCCATGAGCGAGGATACGTCATTTGATTCAATGACCGTTGCTCAACTGAAAGTTCTGCTAGATGAAAAAGGACTTTCCAAATCCGGAAAGAAATCCGAACTCATAGAGCGATTGAATTCCAACGTTACCCAGAATACAATCGAACTCTCTTCATCTGTTTGGACGCGAACGGTCATTGGCCAGTTCAACCTTGCTCAAACAGTTGGCTCAGTCGCTGCGGCCTTGTTGCTTGTATTGGTTTTGTTCAATCCCTCAATTTTGGGCTTTGGGGAGGAT
>JAKUNY010000065.1:0-6284 GCA_022451765.1 Candidatus Poseidoniaceae archaeon | reverse complement strand
TGAGCCCGTGTACGAACCGATTGGTTTCGACGCGTCTCAAACGAGATGGTATGCGCAAGAACTAGTCGATCTTGGTCATCCTGAATGGGAAGGACGAATGTCAGGCAGTGCAGAAGAAGCTGCTGGCGCACAAATGATTCTTGATAATCTGACAGAAATGGGATATTCCCCTCAGTTGAACACCTATCCAGTCCCAATGTTTGCGATCAACAGCGCACCGATTATTGCGATGTGTCAGCCACCAGCTGGAGGTATCTTTGGCGGCCCTGTCACGGGTGCTTCTTGCAACAGTGGAGTCGGCGCACAAGTTACAACCTTTGAACATCGTACTGATTTCGTCCTGCAGGGCTATTCAGGGTCTGCGGACATACAATTTGGTCAAGAAATGGAATTGATTGATCTCGATGATGGAACGGAGGACTCTCTGTGGAGCGATGCATCTGGAAAAGTAGGCATTGTTCGTGGAGGAAACAGCATCGATGGCAACACAGGCATCTACATCAAAGCCGCTGAGTTTGGTCTGGCTGCAATCCTGCGGATCAACAATCAATCAAACTGTGGTCAGATAGAATCGGATGACTGTGTTCCAATCTTCAAATCCATTCGAGTGGATGATATGAAGGCGGCAAACAGTGGTTCGATTCCAGAAAATATTCCGTTCATTGCTGTCTCGAACAACACAGGAAACCAAATGTTGGAATTGGCATCGCAAGGAGCATTTCTTCGCTTGTTCTCAGACGTTGATAATGCAGGTGACATCGCCGTGAGTGTCCCCTGTGGTACGCTCTATGGGAAAAGTGAGGACTTGATTATCGTTGGAGCCCATCACGACACGGTGTATCACGCACAAGGAGCCGTGGACGATACATCTGGAACTGCCACGGTCCTCGAGATGGCTCGCCAGCTTGCAATCGTTGCAAATGAAAGTGGTACACCTGAATACACTATCAGATTCTGCACTTGGGGTGGAGAGGAGGAAGGACTGTGGGGAAGCAAAGCCTACGTTGGGGCGAATGCAAATGATCTTGCTAGAAACCTTCGCCTTTACATCAACCTTGATATGAACCATGTTGATATCGATATCGCAAATCGCGGGAATTCGTTGCGATTCTTTTCAAATTCTGCTCAAGACATCAATGCGATGGAAGATGTTCTTGAGGTTCTTGAAAAAGAACGCCCCGATTTGTTCCCAAAGTATACCGTCTCAACAGGTCTTCTCGCAGGAGAGAGGGGTGAACCGGACGGCATGCCGTACAACTCAGATCACGCACCGTTCGTTTACGACCTTCCTGACGGAGTGACGGGTAATGCCTTGCTTTGCTATGGCTCTGGCTCGTATGAGTACCACACCTATGCAGATACGATGGACCGATTCAACGAAGAGTCACTCGGAGTATCGGTTATCGCCTACGGCACGTACATTCGACACCTTGCTTGGCCCGTCTTTGGCTGAGCGTTGAGTTCAAGAAGGCAGTACTGTTGGGAAGGTCATGGTAAAACCGAGCGCACATGCTTCCCATATCCTCGTCCCTTCAAAATCGGAGGCGGTGCAAATTTCTGAAAAGATTGGAAAACTGAAGGACTTCCAAAAATTGGCTCGGAAAAAGTCCACGTGCCCGTCCTCACAACGAGGAGGCGATCTTGGATGGTTTCGAAAAGGAAACATGGTCAGAGAATTCGAGGAAGCGGTTTGGAGTACACCTCTAAAGACGGTATCTACCCCGGTCAAGACTCAATTTGGATACCATCTCATCTGGGTTCATGAACGCGACGAGGAGTGAAATGGATGACCATTTCCGTCGGCTTAGACGATTACCTCGTTCAAGGTATTCATGGTTACTTTGACCATGAGCACTCAAAATCTCAGCCATTCAACGTCTCAGTCCGTGTCGATTTATCCAGCACAATTGAAGAGGGAGAACTTGCGAGTACACTCGACTATGCTCAATTGCAAGGTGCCATTGATTCCGTAATTTTGGATTCCCCACCGATACGCTTGCTTGAGTCGATGGCCAAACAGATTTCAGAACACATTCAACAATCGAAAAACGTCGAGAAAGTCTTTGTTCGAATCGAAAAGCCTGACGCTCCACTACCGCATCCTGGTGGACTGCCGTACATTGAGTACACATGGAATCGTTAGATTACGCTCCTGCAAATGGGAGGTTTCAAAGGCCTTGGGCTGCAAGAACCTCCATGGATTCCTCCGGCCGAGTATACGTACCGTCCGTTCTTGAAGCAGGTGGAAACGCAATAGGCATGGGTTGTTTTAGTACGGAACAAATCGCATGGGAAGTGCTGAAAACGTTTCTTGGAAAGAGTGAGCAAATGAATCTTGAACAAGCGACAATCGTTGCTTGGGATGTTGATGTTGTTGGTGAAAATGGGATGACTGTGTTGACCAAACTTGAAGGGAAAATCTGCCCTGTATGCCAACGGAGAACATTTTGGGTTGACTTGGAACATTTGTCCGCCTTATGCTATGGATCGCAATGTTCTGCATGGATTGAACAAAGTACGGTCGACCCCGAAATCATTGATTGCGGTTGGCCACCGCTCCGCTTCCTCAAACAAGTCAAAGATATCGAAGATGCCTACAATGAGTTACGTACCATCGGAGCAGATGTCCTCGCATCAATCGATGAGCATTCCGATACAGTCACGCAAACTTTGTACGATTCAACCAATCAAGTAACCGAATGATTACATCTCTTCAATTGGGTTAATTCCCAATCCTTCCAATCCGGAGCGCATCAAGCGTCGAGCCATCTCGCTCATTGCATAAGCGAATCCATCGACTCGACCATCCCGAACAACCGGGCAATCTCGATAAAATCCATTGTATGCGTTTGCAAGTTCAAGCATATGAAGAGCAAAGAGATGCGCTTTTTGCTCACGCACCGAACGCTCCAGTACATCGTTGTGTGTGCACATTAACCGAAGCAATTCCGTCAGACCTTCAGGCATCGATTCAACTGCTGGACATTGAATACTGGACCTTTCAAGCATTTCTGCACGCTTGGCAATGGAGCATGCGCGTGTGTGAGCATACATGATGAATGGAGCAGACCCAGCCTCAAACGCCAATGCTTCTTCCCAACGGAAGGTAAATCCCTTTTCAGGACTGACTTTAATGATGTTAAAACGAACTGCAGCAGTACCAACAGCCTCTGCAATTGAAGCAACTTTCTCATCACCATATTCCGGGCGCAATTCCCGAACAACCTCACTTGCTTGAGCTTGTGCTTCCTCAAGGAGATCGTCCATGAAAACAACGTTCCCTTGCCGAGTACTCATTTTTCCTTCTGGCAGTTTGATAAAGGAGTAAAACAAGACCTCTGGACGTGAATGATCAAGTTCTTCAAGGGTGAGTCCGACTTGTTTTGCCTGCAATTTGTGGTCCTCACCGAGCACGTTCACAAGACGGTGGGATTCTCCCCATTTCCAAATGTGATATGCAACATCACGAGTAGCATAAAGACTTGAACCGTCTCCTCTTCTATAGAAGAATTCAGTCTTCCCTTTCAACCCTCTTTGCCCGAGATCGAGGTAACCCGCCCCGTTGTCTGCAGTACCAGCGATGTCCAGCGCATCAAGCGTTCGCATTAATTCTGCAACAGTCCCATCAACAACAAACCTTGATTCTTTTGTGAACGTGTCGTACGATATCCCAAGCCGAGAGAGTGTTGCTAACATTCCCTCAAGAACCGGTGAGTATGCAGACTCAAACGAATCGAGGACCTCGACATCGCCGTGTTCACTGGCATGTACGAGACTACCAATTTCACGTTCAATCTCAGCCTTTCGGTTTTCCTCTGCATCTTTCCGAAGTATTTGGGCTGCTTGGTACCAACGTACTCTCTGGTGGTCGGCCTTTTCTTTCCACCGTTCCGATGGACGTTCGCGCTCAGAAAGAAGATCGTTGACATCTTCCTCGCTTAGGTTTGCAAGCGCCCATGCAAGAACACCAACTTGTTTCCCCATGTCATCAACGTAGTATTCAGCCCGAACATCATCACCATGAAGGCGATGCAAACGAACAAGAGTATCTCCAAGGATTGCGTTACGAGCTCGCCCAACATGGAACGGTCCGTTTGGGTTGGCTGAGGTATGTTCAATGAGGACCTTTTCGCCGGTCGAACCTGTGTTTTTGAGAGCAGAACCCACATTGATTTGTTGTGAGAGTATGGCTTTAGCCAACCATTCTGGATGGGCTTTAAAGTTCAGATAGCCGTTTACGGAAGCAACACTGAGAACAGATTCGAGGGTGGGGAAGGATTCTGCGAGTTCATCAGATATCGCCTGTGGAGCCATCTTTAATTTTGATGCAAAAGGAAAGCAAGGCAGTGTTAAATCGCCTTGACTTGCCTCCCTGCTCGGCTGAAGCATCGGTTCCCACATCGCTTTCTCAATACCTTTCGCTGAAAGAAATTGTTCAAGATAGGGTGAAACAATGTCCTGGAGTAATTTCAATTCAGCACCTCACATCATTGGATAACGAAGGATTGCAGCAAGACCACCAAATCCGTGTGCAAGTTGAGCTCCCTCTTCTGTATCGATTGAAATAAACGAAATTTCGCTGTTTGATTTAGCAGCCATATCACTGAGTACATTGATCAAAGAAGTGTTTGATAATTCCTTATGTGAGTTGTTGCCTACTTTACAGGAAGGGCATTCAGGCAACTCTTCAGTTCGTGTCAGCGAAGCAGTCCAAGTATGCCCACATGCTCCACACTCGATTTCAACGGAGTTCTTTCGCATACTCTCCGATATCAGAAGCGTATCGACAGCCCCTTGATCAAGTGCCTTGCGCAGCATCATTTCACCGTAGGTAGCCCGTGGTTGTGGTTTGATCAACTCAGCCAAAAATCGGTTCATAATTTGACGCTCTGCGTCCAATTCAATTTCACCCATCAATGAACCTGCATTATCAACAAGTTCTCGAACGCCTGATTCATTTGAATAACCAACATCAAAGTGTGTCTTTGCAATCTTCTTCGCAATTTCATGATGGAAGTATTCATTGCGTACTACGTAGTCTTTGGTCGCCCCAGGCCCACCGATTATAATCGCCTGAATGTTTTCGAGATGAGGCAGCCAATAGGAGCATGCATGCTCCGTGGCTCGCTTAAAGAAATTATGAGCTGCTTCCTCAATCAATCGTTCGAAACGCTGAGCTGACTGACCACCTTGACGGTGCTTCCCCATGATATTGTATACCAGATGCTCTTGAACATGGATACGCTTTCCAGAGGCGATGCCATATGCCGCTTCTGAACGGTCAATAACGAACAGCCCGTAAGAACGCTTGTCGACAAGCATATCCTCGAGTTGCGTCAACTCAAAACTAGAATCACAACGGTAACGGAAGGACAACAATTCCTGGGGAGGGTCATCAATAACAACGGTCGTTTGTCGGGTTTTGTTGTTTCCAACGATGACCGCCCCGGTAAAGAGGGCAATCCCTCGTTCTCCGGCATTCTTGAAACGGGAAAGGGAGGATATTGCTGACTCAATCGCCCCTTGGACGTTCTTTTTTGTCGACTTTGATTTAATGTTCGCTGCTTGACCGTGCTCATTTTGCAGGAGGGAGCGAGCATCACTGATTTGTCGGTCCGGTGGAATGATCACAGTCACGAGTTCCGTGCCAAAACCTTTCATTTCTCGCAGGTCTTCGAGAGCGAGTTTGAGGCGTAGCCGACGTGTTGCGAGTTCACCATCATCGGACACCTCTAGACCCCCTGTCCTTTGGGGTCGAACCAAGGGTTTTCAACCCTCGCCTTGGATTTGATAGGACAAGCCATAAGAAACGCCTTGCCGAGGCGTTTCTATGGTCGCACCTGCCATCATTGCTCTCGGAGGTTCACTTCTTTACGGCGACCATGATGTGAAAACATGGCTTGGCCAACTGCGTCAAACAATTGTTCACTTCGAAGGAAACGGACGTAAAATCGGCCTCGTCGTTGGCGGAGGTAAGCCTGCTCGAGAAGGAATTCAATTAGCAGAAAATCTCATTTCAGATCGCTACAAACTTGACGAAATTGGGATTGCTGCAACCCGTCTTAATGCAACGATGTTGCAAACCATGTTGGCCGAAATTGGCTGCAATGTGGCAAACGTCGTTCCGACGACAACACATCAAGCGGCTGAACTGTTTGAGGCGCACGACATCGTTGTCATGGGTGGAACCAAGCCAGGACACACCACCGATGCAGTCAGTGTTGCTTTTGCTAGGGATGCTGGTGCGGCTCATGTCATCATTGCAACCAATGTGTCACACGTCT